>CALMET010000146.1 GCA_937863195.1 uncultured bacterium | reverse complement strand
TACACGACGCTCTTCCGAGATCGGAAGAGCGTCGTGTAGGGAAAGAGTGTATCAAGTAATAGCACCTGTGTCGCTCAATCAATGTGTGGCAATGGTCGCGTTGATCGCGCTCAATGCCTTGGCGGCGTAGGTCTTAAATACGGCCAAGCATGTACAACGCCGGGCCCTGGAACCGAGTGTCAATCAGCAGGCGATCCTGTTGGTTCAGGTATTACCTGTACCGCTCTTACTCCGTCCGAAGTGTGTGATGATGGCAGTGCATTAAATGGCACCTATGGCCGATGCAACCGCACCTGTACGGGTTATGATAGCTATTGTGGTGATAGCAGGCTTTCACCAGGCGAAACATGTGATCGCGGCCCAAGTAATGGCGCGTATTGTGGCGCTGGCTGCAACCTTCAATCAACCTGTTCACAAACGTGTAATGGCGTTGCCCCACATTGTGGCGACTATGTCGTAAACGGAACCGAACAGTGTGACGGTACGCCGGAATTCTCAAAAGACGGTTGTTTGGCAAAAACGTACTGTACGGTAAAGAGTGCTTCAAATAATTTTGTTGAATGTGATACAAATGATGATTGTGCAACGGTAGGTGGTACTTGTGCGACTTACGAAACACAAAAATCTCGCTCATGTAATGCCGCGGGCACGACAGATCAATGTACGTTTGGCGGCTGGTCAGCATGTCAGCCAATTGGTTCTTGCGGCGACGGCAAAAAAGACCAAGGCGAAGCTTGTGATGACGGTAACCGTAATAACAATGACTCGTGTACAAATTCTTGCGCAGCAAATATTTGTGGCGACGGCATTATTAATGCAGGCAGAGAGCAATGTGATCTTGGCACACAAAATGGCGGTGCATGTCCTGATGGTGCTGAATACGGCTCGACCTGTTTAGCCTGTACGACATCGTGTCAGCAGGTGGCGCAGTCGGGTGGGTATTGTGGCGATAAGGTGGTTAATGGCCCAGAACAGTGTGAAATAGGTATTGCTACTCCTACCGATGTTACGTGTAGATCCCTTGGATATGATTTTGCCGCCTCAAGAACTGGAGGGAGAGATGTGATTAGCTGTGGCAATACATGTCAATATACCGGCTGTATGAAGTGTTCAGACACGATCGGGGGTACAGGTGTTATCGAAGGGTATCTACAGGACTCTCTTTATATGCAACCTGTCCCGCAAGGTCGCGTGACGCTTTATTATCGCGGCATTCGTGTTAAGGATGCTATCGCAGATGAAAACGGTATCTTTACAATTACAGGTATTAATAGCCGTACAGAGTGCGGTGGATATAGCTTGGTTGTGGATTCATATAGAGACAATACAAAAACCCCTAACTTTGATGAGGGGATTCGCGGGGGTTACTTCCCCGTTCAGATAAATGGGTTTGCAGGAAATACAAGCTCCTTGATTTCGGTTGCGGTCGCGGCACAAAAAGGTGTGCAGATCACAAAAGCCGGTTCAACGACGGGTAAAATCTTGCAAATTAACATGCTTCCAAGGTTGGCAGAAGATGAATATGTTGTGCAATTTTGGTGGGATCCAGCGGGTGGATATCAAGGAATGATTGATAGATTTACCGCCGCTCCAGACAAGTCAACGGTCTACGGTCAATATATTAATGAATTTATGGATTTGGTTATCCGTACCCCTAAAACGTTTACGCCAGGCACATATGACGCATGTACGTTGCCTCAAGCTCCAGAAATCTACCAAGGCAATGGCAGAAACGGGGCGCCGGGTAGAGCGGCAAATGTCCCAGGGATTTATGGAGTTGATAATCAAGACTCCTATACCGGTATGAAGGCTTGTACTAACAAGGTAAGAGCCGTTGCTTCAAAGACCTGTGTCGTTGATGGTCAGCCTACGCCCTATGGCTGCTCGAATGTAGATGATTGCGTGTCATATAGACACTTTAATCTTGCCTATAACGGAGAAGGACGCAATTGGAAAACGGTTACGTGTAGCGGGCCTAAAGAAACAAGCAGGCAAGGGAGTGAATCTGTTCTGACCGGTACCGATGGTGCATATCTCTTCTGCTTCCACCCAGAGTATCCAGCGGGTGATCCGCGTCGCAATCAGTCAGATTGTACGAACTTCTTATTGCCTCCGCAAAGCGCCTTTATTAAGGGTGTTGGACAATTCGATATCTTGGTTTCAAAATATATTTCATTTAGCTCGCCGTCAGATGGGAATAATCAGTTAAGAGCCAAGCTCATTGAACGTAATGCAAAACTTGTCCTTTATGGTGAACAAGGTGAAGTAAAATCATGGAGATTTCGCGACTTGGCAAATGCATCGACGCCACCAGTCGGGGTAAATCGCTCTTTGGGATGGAATGTTAACGACGCACATGAAGTTTCTTGTTTGAGTCAGTTCTTGCCAAGCGCATCGATTAACCAAAATCCATATCAGATGACGGCCCAAAATAAAGAAGTCGCAACCTCAAAAGAAGTTTGGGCAAAGACGCGCTCAACCGTCTGGACACCTTTCTCTATTGTTGCTGATAAGGGGACTGTAAGAGAATGGAATGGAGGCTATAGCGGTGCAGATTACCGATACTTCTCAGATATCTTTGATAGCATTAGCCCGGTATATGGCGCTGTATATAGTTCTGTGTCGACGCCGGTATGCCAAGAAAGAAACTGTGGCGCAAGTTTGAATGGCCAGACGCCGATGCCCCTTTGTCAGGGTGTGCGATATACACAAAATACAACAAGTCCCGCATGTGACGAGGCAACACGAGTACGATGCCCCGCTGGAAGCGTCTGTAATCAGAGAGTTGCAAGTCCTAGTGATTCGGGAACTTGTGTGAAGATGTGTGATACTGCCACAAACGGTACCGCCTCACATCAGTGCTCTGGATATATGGATACATCGAACCGCGTTCCTGCATACTGCGCTGGTGCTTATGCTTGCTCTGTGGGTGGCGGAGGGGCTGGCGGAGGTCGATAATTGCATGCAACTATGAACAACAAACAAAAAATCGCCCTCGCGATAACCATAGCGGTTATCGCTCTGGGTATTGGGTTGATCTTCTTTCTACGCACACGCTCGGTAGAGGGCGATGGTGGGTTGATATTGAATACCGCCAATCCAAACAACCAAGGCACAACGAATCAAGATCCTTCAATTCAAGATGAAGATGCGGATAGTATACAGGTCTCCTCCGTGTCTACGAGTGGGATGTTTGTAAATAATTTCACCATACCAGAGCCTCCCGAGAATATTGAGCCAGTGGGCTTTGGAGAAGTGGATTCGGTTGTAAATAGTTCGAGTAGTGATTCGGCATTGATCCAGCCAGCCTCTGTTGCAGATACGACATCAACGGTTTCACCTTCTGATATTGTTGATCCGCCACCTGACGAACAAATAACCGCTTCAGAATCTACTGACACTGACGGAGACATGATCTCAAACACCGAAGAAGCTCGTTATGGCACCAACCCCACTAAAGCCGACACCGACGGTGACGGGTTCTCTGATGCGGATGAGATCAAAAACGGGTATAATCCCTTAGGTACAGGAAAGTGCGCCGTAACAACCTGCCTCATCAATTAATATCGTCTATGAATCCGCCTAATAACCTGCCATTTGCCCCAGACGAACTCTCTGACGAAGCGTTAGAGTCTTTGGCTGCGCCAGAGCCATCGTCACCAACTCCGTCACGCTCGCTCGCGAGCGACGTGACTCCGACACCTGTTCGTCCGTTGCCAGAATCGATGACGGCACCAGCACCCATGGCAGCGCCTCGTGTTGAAATCCAGTCCATGCCGATTAAGGCTCAAGAGCCAGAAGATATGTTTGCGGATTCAGCGCCGCCTACCCCAATGCAGCGCACGCCCGTTATGCCTACGATGGCACCAATTGCGGCACCAGCAGGGCCTTCGATGGCAAAAGTCGCGCTCTTATCGCTTGTGATTATCGTTTTGCTCGGTGGTGCAGCGTTCGGTGTCTATACCTTGATGAACAGCATGTCTGATGATCAAACGCCTAACGTACCAACAACGCCAACGACCACGACACAGACGCCAACAACGCAGGTACCGGTAGTGAATACTCCGGTGACAACGACGACTCAGGTAAATCCGAATGACGGTATGACTTTGCCGCCGCCAGTAACGGTCCCTCCAGCGGATGTAAATATCCCATTGCCTTCGACGTCGACCCCGGTTGTTATTCCATCACCTTCAACAACGAGTTCTGTCGATACAGACACGGATGGTTTAACCGATCAGCAAGAAGTTGAGCTTGGACTTGAACCAAATAACCCAGACTCAGATGAAGACGGGTTAAAAGACGGTGACGAAAACAAGGTTTATGGGACGAATCCTTTAAACGCCGACACCGATAAAGATGGTTATTCGGATGGTGACGAAGTCAAAAATGGTTATAACCCCCGTGGAGACGGCAAATGCACAACGCCTAGCTGCGAAGTGCCAAAACTCACTCCATAACGTATGAATCCCTTTGAAGCCACACAGGCGCCAACAGATGCGCCACAATCGCCCAAGCGATCTCCCGAGATCGTGGTGATGCCAGAGAAATACTATGGCGTGGCTTTGAAGATGGACGCGCGCGATATGGACGCCAAGGCGGCACCAGCGGCTGTTACGGTCGTACCACCGCCACCACCAAGGCCAAAACAAGCTCTCGTACCTATGGCAGAAGAGCGTCCATCGCCTTGGCCTTATGTGGCTTTGGCGGGTTTTGTGCTGTTATTAATTGGTGGAGGTTTTGCTTACATCAATCGCGAAGTATTATTCGGCGATAAAACGCCGGTCGTCACGCCGCCACCGATTGTGACCGAGCCGATAAAAAGTCCACCTATAGCGCCAACGGGGCTCGCCGCAAGTGTTGCGAGCGGTACTCAGTCGGTCGCCTTGTCATGGAACGATACAACGAATGACGAAACGGGTTTTCGTCTTGAGCGCGCCGGTACGGATGGACAATTTTCCATCCTCACAAACTTGCCGGCAAATAGCCGATCCTTTTTGGACGTGAGTGTGACGGCGGGTTTGAATTATCGCTACCGTGTTTTGGCGATAAACGAAGGTGGTGTTTCGCCGGCGTCTACTGAGGTTGCAGCTACGCTTGCGACCTTGGTGCCAAGCGCTCCAACCTTGCCACCGGGTGGGCTCGACTCTGATTCTGATGGTCTTTCAGATAGTGAAGAGATTGTATTTGCGACAGATCCGCGCAACCCTGATTCAGATCGCGACGGTTTTTTGGATGGCAATGAGGTCTTTCATCTTTACAATCCCGCTGCTCAAGCACCGGTACGTATCTTGGACACAACCCTCATAAAAGCCTTCAGCGGTTCACTCGGATGGTCGCTCTATGCTCCCTCTGCGTGGACGAGTTCACTTGATATCGCTGACGGTCAAAAGGCGAGTCTTGTGACCGGTCAAGGCGAGAGGTTTATTATCGAAGTCTTGCCGAATCCGCAAAAGCTCTCAGCGCAAGATTGGTATGTCGCTCGACATACAACGACTACGGCCGCAATGCTTCGCTCGCTGACAACCAAGCAGGGTCTAGAAGGCATTCTGAGTCCAGACCGTCTTGAGGCCGTATTCAGTTGGGGAGAAAGCGTCTTCTCGTTCAAATACGACCCCGGGACGAAGCCTTATATCAATTATCGAACGTTCTACGAAATGATGTTAAATTCGCTTGAGCTTGACGGTGCGCCATTGCAGCCTGTATCGCCAGAAGAGTCTTCACTTAATGGGCCTGGGGACGTCGTTGGCGCAACGTCTTCGACGGATATGGTGACGACATCAACGGTTTCGGTGCCGACCACGACCGAGCCACTCATTATTCCGACCGTCACAACGACCTCTTCATGATCGAATTCGTTCTCGTTACGGCTTTGCCGAGTGTTCTCAAGCCTCGTGATATCGAGGCCGCTGCTCTGGCATTATCCAAAGCCCTTAAGATTCGCAAACCGACCTCGGTCAGTCTTTCGTTTGTGACACCACTGCGTATTCAGGCGCTGAATAAACAGTATCGCAAAAAAAATAAACCAACCGACGTGCTCTCGTTTAACGCTGATCCCAACATGCAGGCTCCAGGTGAATTTGAGCTTGGTGATATTGTGATTTGTCCTTCATACGCTGCCAAAGAAGCCAAGCGCCGTGCGCTTTCTACGCGCGAAGAGCTGCTCCGGCTGATGATTCATGGGGTGCTACATCTTAAGGGCTATGACCATGCCACCGAAGATGAAGAGATGGTGATGTTTCGCTTGCAAGAAGGTCTCCTAGAGAGGATCATGTCAGTATGAACGGACGCAGTCTTTGGCGAAGTTTTAACAATGCCTTTAAGGGGCTGGCGACGGCATTTAAAACCGAACGCAATTTTCGTATCCACAGCCTAGCGGCCGTCGTCGTTTTTTTCTTGGTTTTTGCTCTGCCTTTTGCACTTTGGGAGCGTTTTGCGCTCTTGCTTGTGACGGTACTCGTGCTCGTGCTAGAATTGGCCAACAGTAGCTTAGAACGGTTGGTAGATCTCGCAAAACCGCGCCTACACGAGTATGCGGGCGAAGCGAAGGATTTAATGGCTGCCTCAGTGCTTCTTGCCTCGGTTTTTGCCCTTTGTGTCGGCATTGTTATCGCCGGCCCACGGGTTATTGATGTCGTATTTTCCCTATGAGAGACCGCTTTATCGCCGCAATTGATCTTGGCAGCTCCGCCATCCGTCTCGCCGTTGGGCAAGTGACGGTGGGTTCGGATCGTCGAGAAGTTTTGTCGATGATCGGAGCTGATGAAGTTCAATCTATCGGTATTTCAAGAGGTGCTGTTCAATCACTTGATGACGTGACGAGTGCTGTCTCTGCCGTGCTTGATCGCGTAGAGCGCAGCATCGGTGTGCCGGTCACTGAAGTCTATGTTGGTGTCGGTGGTTCACAGATTCAAGTAAAGCCAACCAAGGGCGTCGTTGGTATTTCAAATCCAGACGGTATTCGCGAAGAAGACTATCGCCGCGTTTTAGAACATGCCGCACAAAGTTCACATTCGGCGAACTACGAGGTTTTGCATCGTTTGCCACAGCGTTTTTCTATCGATGGCCAGCAATCCATTAAAGACCCCGTCGGGATGCAAGGTGCACGGCTTGAGGCTGAGGTTTGTGTGATTCAAGGCTTGGTAGGTCACGTTCGCAATATTACCCAGTCTGTCATGCGCACAAATGTCGATGTGACAGGTTTGGTCTTTTCGCCGCTTGCGACCGCGGAGGCGTATTTAACACCCCGTCAGCGCGATCTAGGCTCAGCCTTGGTCAATATCGGGGCAACCACTACGTCCCTAGCCGTTTTTGAGGACGGGGACTTGTTGCACGCCGTTATTTTGCCTATCGGCTCAGACCACGTCACTCGCGACATTGCTCTCGGATTGCAGACTTCGCTCGAAGTCGCCGAACAATGCAAATGGCATTTTGTGCACGGTGTTTCAGAAAACATGTCCAATACCGAAGCGGTTGATTTGCAGGCTTTGGGCGCACCTGAATCAGAATTTGCTTATCCGCGTTATATTTCAGACATCGCTGTTGCCCGTCTCGAAGAGATTTTTGAAAAGATCGAAGAAGAGCTACAAAAGATTGGTCGCTCAGGTATGCTTTCGGCAGGTGTCGTGATTACGGGGGGTGGCGCTAAGACGCGCGGCATTGTTGATGTCGCTCGTCGCGTTTTGCGTTTACCGGCTGTTGTCGCGCCTGGGTCATCCATCCAAACGCCATTGATTGAAATCGCCAAAGATCCAGCCTATGCAACGGTGATCGGGCTCTTGCAATGGGGTTATGAAGATGAGCGTGGTGCACAGGGTATTCGCTCAAGCGCCGTCGCCAGCGGTGACCAATTGCTCAAGCGTGTCGGTGGACCCCTTAAAAAGATCTTTAAATCCTTCATTCCATAGGGTTTGGGTCCTTGGGGGCATGCCCTTGACGGTATCCGCTTGACCCGCTTCAACCCGATGCGTAACGTAAATGGCAGGAACGGTTTTTTCTCTCAGTTATCAACATTTTTGAACCTCTGATGTACTCAACCTATGGCCGAAGTCAAACCTGAAATTGAAACCTTTGCCAAGATCAAAGTCGTTGGCGTCGGAGGTTCCGGCGGTTCTTCGATTAACCGCATGGTCGCGTCCAAAATCCGCGGCGTTGAATTTATTGCGATGAATACCGATGTGCAGGCATTGCATCATTCGCAGGCCCAGCACAAAATTCACATTGGTAAAACGGTTACACGCGGTCTCGGTGCCGGTATGGACCCTGAAATGGGTTTCAAAGCCGCTGAAGAAAGCCAAAATGAAATTCGCGAAGCCCTCAAAGGCGCGGACATGGTTTTTATTACCTGTGGTCTCGGTGGTGGTACGGGTTCGGGGGCAAGTCCATACATCGCGCAGGTCGCAAAAGAGATGGGTGCACTTACGGTTGCCGTTGTGACCAAGCCATTCGCTTTTGAAGGTGCACAACGTCGCACCATCGCTGACCAGTCCTACGACAAACTTGCGGCAAACGTAGACACCATTATCACGATTCCAAATGATCGTATTTTGCAGATTATCGATCGTCGCACCTCTTTAATCGAAGCCTTTGAAACAGTAGATGACGTGCTTCGCCAAGGTGTACAGGGTATTTCTGAATTGATTACGGTCCCTGGTTTGATTAACGTCGATTTTGCCGATGTGCGTTCAGTGATGGCTAATCGTGGCAGTGCCCTTATGGGTATTGGTCGTGGCCATGGTGATAACCGTGCAGCAGACGCTGCTAAAGCCGCGATTGCTTCGCCATTGCTTGAAGTTTCGATTGACGGTGCTAAGGCAATTCTCTTCGTGATTACCGGCGGTTCAAATCTCGGTATGTATGAAGTTTCTGAAGCGGCCAAGATCATCACCCAGTCTGCAGACCCTTCAGCGCGTATTATTTTTGGTACGACCGTCGACGAAGGCATGAAGGACGAAGTAAAAATCACGGTTGTTGCGACGGGATTTGAAAAAGGTCTACCGATTTCAAGCAAGGGCTCTAAAGTGTCGGCTCCTGTTCCGCAACAAGTCCCTCCACAAACACCTCCGCAACAATCGGCGATGGCACAGCCGGTTCAACCACAGCCACAGCAGCCTCCGCGCTCAATGGCGCAGGCCTCAATGCAGCCACCTCAATCTTTTCAGCAGACTCCGGTTGCGCCACTTGAGCGTGCTCCTATTGCCCAGCCGCGTCCTCAGATGCCTCCGCAGCAAGAGTCACGCGGTGGGTTCTTTCGCCAGGTCTTAGGGGGATTGTCACAGCAATACCAACAAGCAGAGACCGAAGACACTGACGAAACCGAGCTCGAAGAAGAGCTTCCTCCGGTCGAGCCAATGACGCAGCCTGCTCCATCGCCAGCGCCGCATCAGCCACATGTCGCACATCCGAGCTATGCTCCAATGAATACGGTACGCCAAAGCCCAACCGGTTTTACGTCAGCTCCTGTCACGGCGCCAAAAAAGTCTCCGACACCAACCTCAGAAGAAGACGAACTCGAGATCCCTGCCTTCATCCGTAAAAAGATGATGTAATAGCGCCATGCATTGTCCGGTGTGCAGTCATGCCGATACGCGCGTGATCGATACGCGTCTCTCACAAGATGGGACGTCTATTCGACGTCGTCGACAATGCGATGAATGCAGTTACCGTTTTACGACCGGAGAAGAAATTGAATTACTGACGATCTCGGTGGTCAAGCGCGACGGTGTCCAAGAGCCTTATTCACGCGAGAAGCTCGCAAGAGGGCTTAAACGCGCCCTTGAAAAACGCCCTCACGTTGAAAACGCCTTTCGCTCTTTGGTACATGATATCGAGCGTGATATCCTGAGAGTCGATGGGCACGAGATACGCAGTTCAGATATTGGCGAAATCGTGATGAAGCATTTACAAGGCTTCGATAAAGTCGCGTTTATTCGCTTCGCCTCGGTCTATCGCCAATTTGAAGATGTAAAAACCTTTCAAGAAACCCTCGATCGGCTCACCGAAGCCGCCAAACAACGCAAAAAACGTGCCAGCTAAACGCCCTATCCCAAACAAACCCTGATATGAAGACCAAATATCTCATCGCCTCTATCTTTGCCGCCAGTCTCGTTGGTGCGGCAGTTGGCGCATCGGTAATCGCCTTACAGCCGCGATTTTTATCGCAATGGGCTTCTGTCGCTCAACAAAATAATCAAGAGCTAACACTTTCACGTGGTGGCTACGGCACGGGGACCGTTGCGGTCATTGAGCAAGACGAAGTTGTTGCCGAGCTTGTGGCAAAAGTTTCGCCATCCGTGGTCTCAATCGATATTTCAAAAACCCTTCGTGAGTCACGCAGCACGCTTGATTTTTATACGGATGATTTTTCTTTTGATGGCGAAGGGGATGATGAGTTATTGCGCGTCGGTGGTGGTTCTGGGTTTTTTGTCTCGGGAGATGGGCTCGTCGTCACCAATCGTCACGTGATCGATGATACAAAGGCTGAATACGTCGTTGTGACGCAGGATGGTACCGAATACAAGGCTACCGTTGCAGGTATCGACCCCGTACTCGATCTCGGATTTTTAAAAATTGAAGGCTCGAACTTTCCTGCTATTGAATTAGGGGATAGCGACCAAATTCGTATTGGTCAGACCGTGATTGCCATTGGTAATGCCTTGGCAGAATTTCAAAATACCGTCACGAAAGGCATTGTGTCTGGGCTCGACCGTCGTCTTGAGGCGAGCGGTGAAGCCGGCGATGAACTCATTGAAGAGGCCATTCAAACCGACGCCGCGATTAATCCTGGTAATTCAGGTGGACCTCTCATCGATCTACAAGGGCGCGTCATCGGCGTGAACACCGCTGTCACCGACGGTGCCCAATCACTCGGATTCGCCCTACCTTCAAATGCTATCAAGCGCGCTGTCGATAGCATGCGCAAATATGGCCGCATCATTCGCCCATGGATCGGAGTGCGTTATATTCAGGTAGATGCTGACTATGCCAAGCGCAATAGCCTCCCATATAATTATGGGGCTCTCGTGATGCGTGGCCAGGTCAGAGGGGATTTGGCGGTTGTCCCAGGCTCGCCAGCCGACAAGGGTGGTATTAAAGAAAATGATCTTTTACTTGAGATTAACGGCAAAAAGCTCGACATAAAGCACCCGCTTAGTTCGCAGATCGCACGCTTCTCACCAGGAGATGAAATCACCCTTAAATTATTTAGAGAGGGCCAAGAAATTGAGCAGAGGCTGACACTTGAAGAACGCAAAGAAATGCCGTAAGCTCCCCCATCTATGGCACAAAAACGCACCAAAATCGTCTGCACCATCGGTCCTGCTTGCAATACGGTAGAGATTTTAACCAAGCTCGCTGAACAAGGGATGGACGTTTGTCGCATGAATTTTTCGCACGGCACTCACGAAGAACATGCCGAGAATATTCGTCGTATTCGCGAAGTTTCTCTCTTAACGGGCAAGCCGCTCGCGATTCTTCAAGATCTTCAGGGTCCAAAGATTCGTGTTGGCAAAATCGGCGATGGCGTTGAGATTGTAGCGGGGAGTGAAGTGATTTTTACCTCCGAGGCAACCACCGATGATGTGACAAAGCTTATCCCGGTCACCTATCCAAACCTTCACGAAGATGTAAAACCAGGCCAACGTTTATTATTGGACGATGGTTTGCTTGAAGTTCAGGTGACAAAGATCGAAGGGATTCATGTCTTTTGCCAAGTCATCGTGGGTGGATTATTGAAATCCAGCAAAGGTCTTAACTTGCCTGAAACCGAAACAAAAATCTCGGCTATTCCAGAAAAAGATCGTATAGATGTTGAGTTCGGTGTCCAGCAAGGCGTAGATTTTGTGGCATTGTCTTTTGTCCGTAAACCAGAAGATATTCAAGAGCTGCGCGAACTCATCGAAGCCGCCGAACAAAAACACAACCTCAAGAGCGACGTATCCATCAAGATCATCGCCAAAATTGAAAAACCAGAAGCCGTTAAAAACATGCAAGCCATCATCGATGCCGCCGACGGCATCATGGTCGCTCGCGGTGATCTCGGTATCGAAATGCCAGCAGAAAAAGTACCACTCATTCAAAAAAACTTAATTGATGGATGTCTCGAAGCAGGTAAGCCGGTCATTGTTGCAACCCAGATGCTGGATTCAATGATCCGCAACCCACGTGCGACGCGCGCTGAAGTTTCAGATATTGCGAATGCCGTCGTAAGTCATACCGATGCCACCATGCTCTCAGGTGAGACGGCTTCGGGTATTTATCCGGTTGAATCGGTACAAGCGATGGCAGCAACCATTCATGAGATTGAAACCTCGACCATGGATGATATGCCAGCAACGATTGATATCGCTGACAATGCTCAAGAAGCGATGACCAACATGGCCTCGGTCTTAGCACGCACGACAAATGCTCGTGCAATCGTCGTGGCAACTAGATCTGGTGCATCAGCGCGTTTCGTCAGCCGTTATCGTCCGCAATTACCAATTTATGCCGTTACACCGTCTGAGCGCGTGATTCGTCAGCTTAGTCTTTCGTGGGGTATCCAGTCATTTCATGTTTCACATGATGATGACTATCGCGGTTTGGTCGATAAGTCCATCGAAGCCATTGTTGAGAAAAAGTTGGTCTCAAAAGGCGATATGGTGATCGTGGTTGCCGGCGATCCAAGTATGGACTCGGGCAGCATCAACATGATCGAGTTGCGCACCGTTTAAAAAACGTGAAATAAAAAACTCTCCGCTAGTCGGAGAGTTTTTGAATCGTCATATTTTTTGGATCAATAATAAATGCGCTTGCAATCGGTATATCAATAAGGGATTCAATCTGCCAATACGCTGACCACCGCCTCAAGATCTCTCGGATAATCGGTAAATGGGTGATGGCGATGGTATACGTATTATCAAGAAAAGGGGGGCAATAATTTGCGGGGTTGCCTTGTTCAGAGAGGGTTAAATCGAGCTGTGATGGCACGTGAAGGCGTTCGGCAATGATTTGCGCCATCTCGGTCGTTCGCTGTGCTGGCGAGTGGTAGATGGTCGTAGGCTTCGAGAATTGTGCGAGGTATTCGCCAAGCGCCGTGGCCTGCGAGACTCCAAGCTCATCTAGCGCCCCCGTGCGGATGGAATATGAGCCATGGCGAATAAGAATAAGCATAGCGCTATTCAAATCGCCTGATGAGCCTTGAATAATCTTCTACGTCGCCAATCTCTTGTGATCGTTTCGTGATCGAATATTTTTTGCGTGCTTCTTCGATCGATAAGTTGGTATCAAGTAAACCATGTTCAAGGGCAAAAGTGTCCGCAAAGCCTGTGACGTATCCTTGCCAAGGTCGACTTGGGATCCGTCCACTCGTAACATTGTTCACGTGTTCGGCGATTCTAGATGTGCAGTTTGCTGTGGCAGTGTTGTACCACTCTGGCTCAGAAGCGATGCTATTCATTTCTTCAAGAATATCTACCAGTAGCTCCCGGCCTTTTTGGGTGCGTACTGGGTAGAGGTAGAGATCAGATTTTCGGACATTTGCTCTCACAAGTACTGCGTCTCGTTCATCGGCGGCGATATACATCAACGGGTATGTTCGTAATAACCCAAGTGAAAGTTTATAGTTTTGTCCTTTGCGCTTTCTGGCCTCAATGGTAATGCTCAAAAAATCCCCATTCGAAAATTCAAAAGAAAGAAAGGTGTGCGCAGCAACACTCACTTCTTTAAAGGGTTCGCTAATGTACCAGACTTTAGTCAGCTTCGAGAGGTCGTACGTTTTATCATAATACCCTGGCACGAGATCGGCCTCTTTTTCGCTGCCATTATAACGAAAGTTGCGCACGTTTTTCACCGTGACAAGGTCTCCGTTAAACTCAGCCGTTGAAAGTTGAGAGAGAGGAGTCTGCCAGTCGCCCGTAGTAGGGACTTGTTTGGTGACTTGCCAGAGTACAAAGATCGCGAGAAGTGCACTTGCGAAGGCGAGGGCGTAGGTAAATAATGGCTTA
>CALMET010000145.1 GCA_937863195.1 uncultured bacterium | reverse complement strand
AAACTCGAATGTTCCATCACATACAATGAGAAGAGCAAGTCTTTGCTTGCGACGTCAGCAAGTTTTTGACCAGGCTTTGCGCGCGAGGCCACATTGCGTGCTCTGAGATCAGCAATAGCCTTGTCAGCAACAGCGCCTAACATGTCAGCACCTGCAGCAATGACATCAGGCGTGTGAAACTCTTTTTGATTTGGTGTTTTGATGCCAATTTTTTCATCGACGCCGATACGTTTTTTGTTGCTAAGCACTTCGGTCCAGCGCGGATATTTTACAGCGAGCATCACATAACGAGTACCCGGGAAAGAATACGTATAACTCGACAAGCCACTCACCTTCACGGTCATGACAGGAAAATTATTGGATGTGTAGACGGTTGGCTTCCAGCTTTTGCCGTCGAAGAGACCATCGACGCGTACGACTTCTTTGGTTTGCGTATCCTGAAAAACGAAAGAGATCTCGCGAGGCTGAGCCATCTGTTCAAGATTTTTGCGTGTGACTTTTTCGGTATCGATGCCTTGGTTCAAGGTTGCTTGGGCATTGTGCGCCGCCTGCAACAATGAAGGGAGATTACTTGGGATGGTCGTACCCGGTGTTGGTAATGGACTGGTATCGGTAAAGACCGGTGGAGGAACGAAAGGTCCACCATAGACCGCAGGCTGGGCTGGGGCCGTATACGAAGACGGTGGTGTCAAAACCAAAGTCGGCGTAGGCAAAGGCCGCGTGTCGGTAAAAATAGGTGCTGGGACAAAGAAATTCTGATTCACAACAGGTTCAGCCGCCATCGCAGGAACCGCGCTGAAGAGTACCCCCAAACCACCTAAAACGAGAGAAAGTTTCGTTCTGAGCATTTAGGCATAATACCACGAAAATCAAACGGATGCTGTTGATAAGCATCCGTTAGAAAATGACCCTTGGTTTGCGTCGATTGAGGCCGTCATGAGGGCCTTTTGATTGGGGTTTTTGCTGCTGACGTCCTTCATGAAAGACGATGCGCAAGGCCTTGGACAAAAGACGGTCGAGATTGCGGTATCCGCTGGTCGCGAAGGCTTTATCAGCTTTTACCCATTGAGCCTCCCAGATCGCGCCTTCGCCGGTAAGCACTTCTTTTGCTTCTGGTGGCGCTTCGAATAGAAAGAAGTACACGGTTTTCTCAATGGTCGTGCCTTCGCGGCGAAAGCGAAAGAGCGTGCGGCCGACGGGAGCGATATAACGCAACCCTTCTAAACCCGTCTCTTCTTTGATTTCACGAACGGCGGTTTCTACCAAAGACTCCCCCATCTCTTGATGGCCTTTCGGAAAGGTCATGCGATTGTAGGGATCTTTGATGAAGAAAATCTCCACCGAGCCAGCTTTGCGACGAAAAATAATCCCGCCCGCAGAAAGCTCGGTGCGAAATCTATTGCGCGGTGCTGGTCGTCGAAGTGGCTGCCCCTGCACCGGTCGGTGCTGAGGTTGGCGTGCTGGTCGCGGTGCCATTGAGGATCCCGAGGGCCCGGTCGAGTTGTGGGTCTCGTTGCTGTTCATAATCTTGCTCTGTACGATCTACGACCACATCGGGTTCGAGACCTGTTTTATTAATGGTTCTTCCAGATGGAGTGAGCCATTCAGCAATAGTGACCTTGAGCGCTGAACCGTCTGACAAATTCAGATAGTCCTGCACGGATCCTTTACCAAACGTTTTCATACCAACAACCGTTGCGGATTTTGTATCCTGCAAAGCACCCGAAACGATTTCGGACGCACTAGCGGAGCCTTGGTTGACCAAGACGACGGTTGGGATGCCGCGCAGACGGGCCTTACCCGAACTGCGAAGCTGCTCAATGATTTGTCCTTGACGGCGCTCTTTTACAATAACCTCGTCTGAGAGCCACTCGCCCGCCATTGAAACGGCGGTATCAAGAAATCCACCTGGATTATTCCTGAGATCAAGGATAATACCTTTTGGATCCTTCTTCAAGACCTCCGAAACAGCCTTATTAAAGCCCTCTTTTGTGTCTGTATTAAAATTCGTTACCTCAATGAGGGCGATTCTGTCTTCTGGCCACTCCACTTTAACGCTCTTTACCTGGATGGTTTCGCGTGTAATCTCGACATCGTATGGGTCTTTTTTGGTAGATGGACGGTAAATAGAAAGCTTCACCTTGGTCCCCTTTTCGCCACGGATCAAGGTTACAGCCTCTTCAA
Organism: uncultured bacterium; assembly: GCA_937863195.1. The sequence goes on along the minus strand of CALMET010000145.1, from coordinate 1,126 downwards.
CGCTCATGCCCGCGGTGTCTTTTGTATCAATACTCACGACCACATCACCCGCTTTGAGACCAGCTTTTTCTGCTGGGGTTTCTGGCAAAGGCGCGATAATGGTCACACGGTTTTCACGCAAACCGATCTCAGCACCAATACCAGAGAACGTACCCGACAATGACTGCTGAAAGTCATTTGCTTCTTTAGGGTCAAAATACATGGTGTATGGGTCACCCATGCTCCCCGCCAAACCTTGAAGCGCGCCATAGAACATCTGTTTATCCGTAACATCTTTTTCGTAGTACTTCTCTTTAAGCTTGCTCCAGACCTCCCAAAATTGCTTGAACTCAACATCTTTATCAATGCTGTTTGGCGCGGATTGCCCAATACCAAGCACCGAACCAATCAAGCCCGTTGACGAAGCGTTTGTCCCCGTCGAACCAGAAGCGCTTGATTTGCCCGCCGCAGCACCCAATAACAAACCCACCACAAACATCGCGGTCAGCGCGACCCAAGGTTTTGAGGTCTTTGGTGCCGTTGGCGGCAATACAGGAGGATAACTCGTCGTCATAGTGGCAGTAGGTTTTTAAGATTCGTCATGGATTACTTCAATGTCGGCACCGAGTTCACGCAAACGCTCATCAAGTTTTTCGTATCCGCGATACACGAGCTCGGCATTATGGATAATGGTTTCACCACTCGCGAGCATACCGGCAAGCACCATGGTGGCACCTGCGCGCAGATCAAGTGAACGGATCTCTGTCCCTTTTAACGGGGTTGGACCCGTGATGATGACACGGTGCGGGTCAGCGACAATCGCATTTGCACCCATCTTAATCAATTCACTGACATAACCCATACGCGATTCAAAGAGTGGATCTTGTACCATGGTGGTACCTTGGCATTGTGTTGCCAATAAACCAAAGATCGCTTGCAAGTCGGTTGGGAATCCGGGATAGATAATGGCTTGAATTTTTGGTACCGCCTCCATACGGCCAACACCCTGAACACGAAATTTGTTCTTACCGATAAGCTCGTGTTTTACGCCAATTCGTGAGAGCACTGAACGAATCGCATCGAGCTGCTCAGGCACTACGGGCGACATGGTGATATCGCCTTTGGTAAGTGCCGCTGCAACAGCAAA
>CALMET010000144.1 GCA_937863195.1 uncultured bacterium | reverse complement strand
GGCCCGGTTGAAGACTTTGACTGGAGCCATGAACAGCCTGATGTCGTGATTCTTGATCCTCCTCGTGCTGGTTTACATCCGCGTGCGCTGAATATGGTTCTCGATCAAAAACCAGAACATGTGGTTTACGTTTCGTGTAATTATCACCGTTTGATGCAGGAGCTCACGAAGTTTAAAGGCGTCTACGACGTGCAAAGCGTGCAAGCCTTTGATTTATTCCCGCACACCCCTCATGTTGAGCTGGTCGTGAAGCTAAAAAAGAAGTAAAATACACCTATGAAATCCGGATTCGTGGTACTCGCAGGACGCTCCAATGTGGGCAAGTCCTCCCTTTTAAACGCCCTTGTCAGCAGCAAGGTCGCCATTGTCACACCTAAACCACAAACCACACGCCGACCAATTCGCGGTATCTTGCATGATCAGCGCGGCCAAATCGTCTTCGTTGATACGCCGGGCATCTTTTTAGGCAAAAAAGACACGCTATCAAAAAAGCTCAATGCCTCCGTGCACGAACATCTCGAAGGTATCGACGTATTACTCTATGTCGTTGACCCAACACGCGAGCCAGGCGAAGAAGAAGAGACCATTCAGCGCCTCGTACGCAAAGCGTCTGTACCGGTTATTTTAATCGTGAACAAAACGGATCTCGCCCCAGAAGACCGCCCATTCTTTGACCAGATGCGCACCATCGATGTTGGCCAACAAGCAACCGTCGAACTCTCAGCACTCAAACACAAAGATTTGAATACCTTGGTCGACCTCATCTTCACCCTTCTTCCTGAAGGTGTCCCGTACTATCCGGACATGCAGTTTACCGACATGAGCCACAAGACTTGGCTTGAAGAACTCATTCGTGAAAAAACGTTTTTACGTCTTGAAAAAGAGTTACCGTATTCGGTGCATGTCGAAGTTACTGATATCGATACCAATGAACGCGGACAAAAGAATATCGAAGCCGTTATCTGGACAACGGAGTTGCGCTATAAGAAAATGATTATTGGCAGCAGCGCCAAGATGATTAAACAAATCGGCATCGACGCTCGCAAAGAGCTTGAAGCGGCAACCAATGAAAAAATCCACCTCGCGCTTCGCGTTGATGTGGACGAAAAGTGGCCACTTAAATTTCAACTGTAACCAACTACTTATGCCCCGCGCACATTATACCGAGCGCCCTCTAGATCCCGAGCGCATCAAACTAGAAAATGAGTCCCGCTCATCATCGGCGAAAAAAGCGAGAGAACGCATCGAGCATATCCAAGGCGTAGAACATCTGCTCGCCTATCTTGAAACACCGGGCGATGAATCGCATAGCGTAAGCTCGCATCACAAAGATTGGCAGCCATCAGATATTCGCGAACACGCTCAATGGCTACGTGAACGCGTAGGTAAAGCGCCACTACAAGACAGCGTCGCCCTCTCTCTGCCAAAGAACATTCATCCGAGTGACAATGAACAAACCGCCGGGATGCCACTCAGTTATTTCAATCTCAATATCTGGGCCTGGGAGCCAGAGCTTATCGA
>CALMET010000143.1 GCA_937863195.1 uncultured bacterium | reverse complement strand
GCAGGCTGAGGTTGTTGAGCCGGCAGCTGATGATCGTCGCCCACGTCGTGCTCCGGGTAAGCCAGAAGGTGACAAGCCCCGTACGCGTACCGTTAAAAAATCCGACGGTCCTGCTGATGGCAAGGCTCCAGGGGCGCGCGTAAGAAAGGCAGGTGCCTAACATGATGCAACCTAATCGTCGCAAGTTCCGCAAGGAGCACAAGGGGCGTAACGAAGGTCTGGCGACTCGTGGTACCAAGGTGTCTTTCGGTGAATGGGGCCTCAAGGCTACCGGCCGTGGGCGTCTGACTGCGCGCCAGATTGAAGCTGCGCGTCGTGCCATGACCCGTCATATCAAACGCGGTGGTCGTATCTGGATTCGTATCTTTCCGGACAAGCCGGTTTCTAAGAAGCCTGCCGAAGTTCGAATGGGTAACGGTAAAGGTAATCCGGAGTACTGGGTTGCCGAAATCCAGCCGGGCAAAGTACTGTACGAAATGGATGGCGTGGATGAAGTTGTGGCTCGTGAGGCGTTTGCCCTTGCTGCTGCCAAGCTTCCGATTTCCACGACATTCGTGACTCGTCATCTGGGGTAATCATGAAAGCTAGTGAACTGAGAACCAAGAGCGCGGACGAGCTCGACAAGGAATTGCTGGACCTGTTGCGGGCCCAGTTCGGCCTGCGTATGCAGCTTGCTACCCAGCAGCTGTCTAATACCAGCCAAATGTCCAAGGTGCGTCGCGACATCGCTCGTGTCCGTACTCTTATCCGTGAGAAGGCGGTGCAGCAATGAGCGAAACCTCCAGCATCAAACGTACCCTGATTGGTCGTGTTGTTAGCGACAAGATGGAAAAAACGGTTACTGTCCTCGTCGAGCGTAAGGTCAAGCACCCTATGTATGGCAAGATTATGGTCCGTTCTAAGAAGTATCACGCCCATAACGAAGGTAACACCGCCAAGGCTGGTGATCTGGTTGAGATCATTGAAACCCGTCCGGTGTCACGTACCAAGACATGGGCTGTGACCAGCGTTTTACAAAAAGCAATCGTTGTATAACGAAAGTTTTTGAATTCGCTTGCGCAGTAGTGAAAGAAGCCGGTATAATCCGGCTTCTTTTTTGCGGAAGTCCGTTCGGACATCGGTAAAAATATTCGACCCGTACGGGTTCCAAGACTGACCGCCTGAAGCGGATTAAGTTGGAGTTAATTTAAATGATTCAGATGCAGACGACACTGGATGTCGCCGATAACACCGGCGCTCGTTCAGTTATGTGTATCAAGGTGCTGGGCGGTTCGCGCCGCCGGTATGCCGGCATTGGCGATGTGATCAAGGTTAGCATCAAGGATGCTGCGCCGCGTGGTCGTGTCAAGAAGGGTGATGTCTACAATGCTGTGGTGGTTCGTACCGCTAAGGGTGTTCGTCGTCCGGATGGCTCGCTGGTCCGCTTTGATGGTAATGCCGCAGTGCTTCTAAACAACAAGCTGGAGCCTCTTGGCACCCGCATCTTCGGGCCTGTTACGCGTGAGTTGCGTACTGAGCGCTTTATGAAGATCGTGTCCTTGGCGCCGGAAGTTCTTTAAAGGGCGAGTCATGGAAAAGATTCGTAAAGGCGACGAGGTCGTTGTTATTACTGGTAAAGACAAGGGCAAGCGCGGAACTGTGCTGAGCCGTGTTGACGTTGATCACGTCCTCGTTGAAGGTGTTAATCGCGCCAAGAAACATGTTAAGCCAAATCCTGTTAAGGGTGTTGCTGGTGGTATTGTTGATAAAGACATGCCTATCCAGATCTCCAATGTTGCGCTGTTTAATCTTGCTACCAAGAAAGCTGATCGTGTTGGCTTCAGGGTTCTGGATGATGGCCGCAAGGTTCGCGTGTTCAAGTCGAACGGCGAGCTGGTAAACGCATAAGGGAAAATCATGGCGCGTTTGCAACAATATTATAAAGACACAGTCGTTGGCGATTTGGTGAAGCAATTCGCTTACAAGTCAGTGATGGAAGTTCCGCGTATCACCAAAATCACTCTCAATATGGGTGTTGGTGAAGCGGTGGCGGACAAGAAGGTTCTTGAGCATGCAGTTGGTGA
>CALMET010000142.1 GCA_937863195.1 uncultured bacterium | reverse complement strand
CGCCGATTAACCGAGCACAGCTCGCGACCTATAGCCTCCGCTCTCCACAGCAGACATTGGGTTTGGCATTGCCCTTGGGCAAACGCCTTGCACATGTCGCTGAGCGATCATGGGTCTATTTGTTGATTGGTATTTCGGTTATTGGGATGGTCTCGTATGTGTTTCAGATGAATCATACGGCGACGAAGGGTTTTGCTCTTCGTGACCAAGAATACCGTCTCGAGCGTTTGCAAATCACCGTCGCTTCGCTTGAAGATCAGGTCGCTCAAAAACGTGCCATTCGCAATATCGAATCCCGTGTCGCTGGCCTTGGTTATGTTGCCGCTGACCGCATGGAGTTTATCGATGTGAGCCGCGATGGCGTTGCCGTTCGCTAGACTTCGAGCATGAGACGATGATATCAATAATCCTCCCTCATAGCGTGTAGGGGGGATTGTTGATATAATCGCCGCATGACCATGCCGATCGCCGCATCTTTTTTCATCATCGTGTCAGAATTGTTCGGCGTGGTGCCAAAAACGTTTTTTTGGTGGTATTCAGACGGTCTTGCCCGTCTTTTTGATTGGATAAAAGGACGACTTTCATATCGTTGGCGAGCATTGGCTTTTCGTTTTTGGGCTTCGCATTTATTGCAGCCGATGTACGGTCAAAGTGATTTTGCTGGTCGAGCGATTAGTGTCGTGATGAGATTTCTCGTGTTGATTTGGCGCCTCTTTGTTTTAGCAGGGTCTCTCTTGCTTTATGCGTTCGTTCTCATGACCTGGTTCTTTTTACCAGCGGCGATTGTTGCGGTGCTTGTACTCAATAGCATGGGTGCGCTAGGTTTGATCTTTGTGATGTAATATGGATATTCAGCGAATTTCTTGTGATGCCTGCCCTGTTGATGGCGACCAAACGCTCTGCACCAATTGCCGAGGGACAAAGTTTGCATTGATTATCGATAGTGCCGAGCAGCTTGTTTGGTTGAGCCCTGTTGAACCATCGGTATTTGGTTTACGTCGTGTCAAAGAGATCTCACGAAGGGGGAGTGTTCTTTTGGCTCTCATGCTCTTTGTTGTTTCTGTTGTTGGGATTGGTTGGTTGGTGTCATCCGCGACGAGCGAATGGTCTTTTGCCTTGCTCGTATCAGGTTCATCTTTTGGATTCGCCGTTTGTTTGGCTGCTTTAGCGTCATTAACGCTTGTCTACCGCACGGCAACCTGGTCAGAGACGCAAGAACGCATCCCTGTAGCGCCATCGAGCGTGCCAACGCAACCTTTTGTACGCGATGTTTCACGTTTTGCTGATGACAGCGCCTGGGTCGCCTTGCGTCTCGCGCATGAATTGGCTGAGAAGCAACAAAAATCCGCATTAGCCCCTATTCATTTGTTTGCTGCGGCACTTACGTCCACACAAGGAGGGATCTTGCTCTCACGTCTCGGTGTCACCTTTGATGCCTGGAAGCCAGAACTTGGTAGGTTGTTGAATCGTGTCTCTTTTGGCGATAATGCTACACCAACTCTTTCAGATGAGGCACGCGAAGTGTTATTACGTTCATTTTTATACGCTCGTCAAAATCAGCGCCAGACAGTGAGCGTTATGGATATTTTTCAAGCGGCTGTAGAAGTTGACGGGTCTATTCGCGATGCTTTGGATCTTTTGGGCGTACCGGCAGATCGCGTAGAACGCGTCGCACATTGGATACGTTTGCAAGAGCAGCTCGTCGAAGATCATCGCGCCTATCACAAGCTCGCACTTCTTAAGCCTGATGCTTCGATGGACCGTGCCATGATGGCGCATGCGACACCGCTCCTCGATCAATTCGGTGAGGACTTAACCCGGTCTGCACGACATGACTATCTCTTTCCGCTTATCGGTCGCGATGAAGAGATGGACCAGTTATTACGTGGATTTGAAAGTGGGCATCATGCCATGGCCCTGATTGCGGATGCTGGCATCGGTAAGCGTGCCCTTGTTGAGGGTCTCGCTCAACGTATGGTGATTGAAGACGTCCCGCCAATATTATTCGATAAGCGCATGGTTGTTGTTGATGTCGCGCATGTATTAGCCGGTGGTGATCCTGCCTATGCGCCGCAGCGTTTGCTTGCATTGATTCGCGAGGCTGAAAGTTCGGGCAATATTCTTCTTGTCCTTCAACAAATTGATGCCGTTGTGCGCGTGTCGACAAATGGCGTTGATTTAGCTGACTTACTCGCTTCAGATTTAGAGCATGGTAGATTGATGCTCCTCGCTACGACGACGCCTTCTGCATGGACGAGCGTGCTTGAGCCACATGCGTTAAGCGCACAAATGGGCAAGCAAGTCCTCGAAGAGCCTTCAAAAGAAGCAGCGATGGAGTTATTAATGGCAAAAGCTGGCAGCATTGAATATCGTTCACGCGTGTACTTTACGTATGGTGCCCTAGAGCAAGCCTATACTTCGGCTAAACGTTATTTGAAGGATATTCGTTTGCCTGAGAGCGCCTTGCAGCTCATGACCGAGGCCGCGGCATCCGCCCAACGCAAACGTGGCTCTGGAGTATTGGTAAGTGAGGATGATATCGCCCAAATCGTCCACGAAAAGACGCGGATCCCGGTTGAATCCATCAATTCAAATGAAAAAGAAAAACTTCTCGGACTCGAAAGTCGTTTGAAGAATCATGTTATTGGACAAGAAGAAGCCGTAAAAGCGGTTTCACAAGCCATGCGTCGTGCTCGTGTTGATGTGCGTGAGACGCGCCGCCCAATGGCAACCTTTATGTTCTTGGGGCCAACTGGTGTGGGTAAAACCGAATTAGCGAAAGCGCTCGCGACCGAATACGTTGGTCATGAACGGTTCTTGGTGCGTCTCGACATGTCTGAGTATCAACATTCATCTTCGGTAGCACGTTTGATTGGTGCACCGGGTGATAATAAAGGTGGTTTATTGACGGAGGCGATTCGCAAACAACCATTCTCAATTGTCTTACTTGATGAGTTAGAAAAAGCCCACCCAGATATTTTGTCATTATTTTTGCAGGTGCTTGATGATGGACGTCTTACTGATGGTGTTGGGAGAACGGTTGATTTCACGAATACCATTGTTATAGCAACATCAAATGCTGGTGCTTCATTTATACAGCAGTCTGTGCGTGAAGAAATGCCGCTCGAGACGATTAAACGCGAGTTGCTTGAACGCGAACTGCAAAATGTTTATCGCCCAGAATTTTTAAATCGTTTCGATGGGATTATCGTGTTCCGTCCGCTTAATTTGGATGAAGTAGAGCAAATCACTTGGTTACAAATCCGCTTATTGGCAAATAAGCTCAAAGAAAAAGGCATTACGGTTACCGCCGATGATGAGGCGGTTCAATGGTTGGCAAAAGAAGGCTTTGATCCTCAATTTGGCGTGCGTCCATTAAAGCGTCTTATTCAAGATAAGGTCGAGACCGCGATTGCCGATGCCTTGCTGAATGAAGAGGTGGCTCGCAAAGATACGCTTGTTATTGAAGAGGGTGGTCACTTGCGTGTCGAGAAATGGCGGGGTTAGATGTCGCTATGGACCGAACGACCCTGTATTTGATTCTTGCTGCATTAGGCGCTGCTAGTGCGTCATTATCGTGGTTATTGGCACGCGCGACGCAGTGTCTTGCCCCTAGATTAGGTGCTATCGATGAGCCAAAAGGTGGCCGCAAGATTCATGAGGTCGCAACACCGCTATTAGGCGGTTTGGGTATTGGTTTGGTCGTTTTGATCGCATTTGGTTTTTTGTCGCCATGGTTATCCGTGCCAAGTCTCGCCTTAACGGGATTAATGATCGCGATAATCATACTCGTTATTGGTGGCGTTTTGGATGATCGTTATGATTTGCCCGCAAAGTATCAGATTTTGTTTCCGATAGTTGCGAGTGTCACGGCGGTTGTCTGCGGACTTTCGATTAGCGTTATCACAAATCCTTTTGGCGGCGCCATCTCATTGCAGTGGTTAACGGTGAGTGGCGTTGCCCTCGTGCCGAGTCTGCTCGCGTTTTTTTGGTTAATGGGTGTGACCTATGCCACCAAGGTAATGGACGGGCTTGATGGTCTTGTCACAGGCCAAGCCGTTATCGGCGCTGCCCTAATTGCGGCACTATCACTCACCCAGCGCTACTATCAGCCTAGTATGGCGTTGCTGGCGATCATCGTCGTTGGGGCTTTTATCGGGTTCTTGCCGCATAACATGAATCCCGCCAAGCAATTTCTCGGCGAAGCGGGTAGTACCCTTGCAGGGTTTTTACTTGGGGCATTGGCGATTTTAAGTGGTGCAAAGCTCGCAACGGCCTTAATGGTGCTCGGTTTACCGATCGCCGATCTTTCTTTTGTGCTCATCGGACGTCTGCGTCGCGGTGCCTCACTCTTTAAAGGTGATGATACGCATCTTCATCACAAGTTATTGAAAGCTGGTCTCGACAAGCGTCATATCGTCTATTTGCTTTGGTCGCTGACAGCGTTGGCTGGTGCTGCCGGGCTTTTTGTCCAGACGCGCGGTAAAGCGCTGTTATTCTTTTTGCTTTGTGCGGTGACCGCAGGTTTGTCAGCTTGGGCAGACGCTAAACATAAGTCCAAGTCACGTATATGAATCAAAAAATCTTCGTAACTACTGGGCTCGTTTTGGTGGCGCTAGGTATCGGGTTTGCTTCGTGGATTCTATCAGCGCCAGAAGCCCCTAGAATGCGACACGATCGTGAAGTCACCATCAATGGTAAATCACTGCAACTCGAGATCGCACAAACACCTGCGGCGATTGTGCAGGGTCTCAGTGGCCGCAATACCATGGCGGCAGATGAAGGGATGCTCTTCATTATGCCAAATGTCGAATATCAGACCTTTTGGATGAAGGATATGAAGTTTGCCATCGACATTGTTTTTTTGAGAGAGGGTGAGGTGGTTGATCTCGTGACGCTACAACGCCCCAGTCTAGCATCTATCCCCAGCCATCAATCCAAAACCGAGGCAGACATGGTTCTTGAGCTAAATGCAGGAATGGTAAAAGAATACAAGCTAGAAATAGGCACCAAGACGGATTTAAACAGCTTAAGATAGCCAAATGCCAGTAAAAACAAGTTGTCATTCCGAGCAAAGCCGAGGAATTGACAACCTAGCCTAAAACCGCTAATATACGCCCATTCCCAAAAATTCTATGATTGCAGTTATCTCCACTGGCGGTAAACAGTACCTCGTATCCGAGGGCGACGTCATCAAAATCGAAAAGCTCGAAGCAGAAGCCGGCAAGTCCGTTTCTTTTGAGACTCTTCTTACCGCTGAGGGCGACAAGCTCAATCTCGGCACTCCTTCGCTCGGCGAAAAGGTAACGGCAGAAGTCGTCCGCCACGCACGCCATGCAAAGATTGAAGTTGTTAAGTACAAAGCCAAGAGCCGCTATACGCGTCGCCATGGCCACCGCCAACACTTCACCGAAGTGAAAATCACCAAGATTGCGTAATCAATCTTTAAACTCCGCCTTAATGGCGGAGTTTTTGTATGCCCCTATCAGGGGAGGGCTGTCATGTGTTATAATAAGTTACGTTGTACTTATATCTAACACTAGCTCACCCTTAAAACTATGGACGGCAAACACTTTTCCCTTATTACGATCGCGATGATTATCTTGCTTGGCATCGTTGGTCTTGGTTTCATGCAGATGAATACCAATAATACGCTTTCGACCATCGCCAATCGCCTCATGGTCGTTGAAAAAAACGTACAGCAAGAACCTGTAAAAACATCGTCTACTACTGGAACAACGGAAGCAGGTGATCG
>CALMET010000141.1 GCA_937863195.1 uncultured bacterium | reverse complement strand
CGTCAGGGTTTGAAATAACTAAGAAGCGATTATCTTCGTTATTACCCATGCTTTTAGCGGCGATCGCATCATCAAGAGGAGAGAAATCGAAATCATCCCAGTGCTTAGGCAAGGTGACTTGTTTCTGCGTTTGAAAATCGTACAAGATATTACTACCGTCTGGATAACTTAAAACCGCTTTATCGGTGCGCTTACCCCAAGAAACCTGGTCTACGCCATAAAATGCCTGTGAAGAGAGTTCGGTCGTCGTACCGTCAGGGTTGACCTTGTAAAATTTGCCAGAGAGTGGGTCATACCCACGCACGGCACCCGAAGGATTGATCGAGATATTGCGTGAAATATCACTACGCAAAATGGACGTACGATTTGTCTGTGGTACGCCTGTTGGCAATGAAGGATCAAAAGGTAGCCCAGGAGTAACGGGCAATGTACCTGGACCACCTGGGGTAGTACCCGTACCGGAGGGGCCGCCAGGGCCACCAATTGGCAATTCTCCTGGTGTGGTGCTTGTGCTGGTAGGCGGTCTCACAATAGGCGAATCGCCCTTAAACAATAGGATGTAAATCCCATAACCAGCCCCGATCACAATTACAAGAAAGGCGACAATAAAAAGTGCGCGCTTAAGGTTCTCGTTCATGTACCTATTATAACACAGAAGTAATAAGCGAACCCAGTGCGTCGCGCAATGGCGCAGGCAATGCAGCACCAATCGCTGCGGCCACCATCAAGAAATAGATAATAGGCATCAAAGGCACAATAATCGCTGATGCAATACTCAAAATATCTAGCATGACGACGAGCAAGATCTTCCAGGTAGGTTGGCCGCCTTCAATGAAGACTTCGTAATTCCACCAAAGCAAAATGACGACGAGACCAGCACCGGTGGCACCAATTCTCATCTTGAGAGAGGACTTCACTTTTTGCTTAGCCATCTTTTCAGCCGCACTTGCTAACACGTTGTTTTTTGCCTCATCTTCATCGTTTTCTTGCTCTGCCGCCTGCTGTGCAGCGATATCTTGTGATCGTTGGCGCTGAAACTCGATAGCCCTTCTTGCATCTAACTCTTCGGCGCTTTCATCTTCGTCTTCGTTATCATCCTGCACATACTCCGTCATGTCCTCAATCTCTTCAAGATCTGTTTCATCAAGAGCGGTAACGCCTTCTTCATCAACGTCTTCTGTATCTGCCCCGCGATTCATCGAGCGCATCCGGGCTTCGGATTCTTTTTGCCCAGCGCCGTATTCATCAGACCCTTCTTCGTCTTCGTCCGCATTATCATTGGCGGGCGGGGTATTCAATGTAGGTAAAATACGCCCCTGGCGCTCACGAATAAACGCACGGGCGCGATCATTGTCGCTGGTTACCTGTGAACCCGGGGTATTACCAAGAACGCGCACCGGTGATGCGGGGCGCATTTTTCTTTCCGCCGATGAGGCGACGTTTCGAACCGGCTGAGCCATGGCCTAATGATATCATGAAACCTTCAACCCTTGCTTGGTCACCTTTACTGAAGCGGTTTTCTTTTTGGTCGAGAGCAGATGAGGCGCGAGAATCGTCATCAATTCACGCTCTACCACACCGCGCAATGAACGTGCGCCTTCTTGAGTGGTAGAAGACTGTTTCAAAAGCCATTCGAGCACTTCGTCGGTAAGAGTCAGCGAGACTTGTCGCGCTATACGCAAACGCTTCGCGAGCGCATCCACTTCTTTGCGCAAAATCTTTTTGAGGGATTTTTGATCTAAGGGTTGAAAGACAACAACTTTATCGAGACGGCTCAATAATTCTGGCTTGAATCGCTCTTTTAATTCGCCCTCGATCATTTTCGTGAAACTTTTCGGGTCAGCATCCGCGAATCCGAGCGTTTTGCGATTTGCGAGCTCGGCACCGGCATTCGACGTCAAGACAATATACGAGTGCTTGAAGGGGATTTTCTTGCCGACACCGTCCGTCATATAGCCGTCCTCAAGAGCTTGTAGCAGCAAGTGTTGGACATCGGGGTGCGCTTTTTCAAATTCATCAAACAATAAGACGGCGTGCGGATGTTTGCGAATCGTATCCGAAAGGCGATTACCTTCGCGATAACCGACATACCCAGCAGGGGAACCGAGCATTTTTGAAATCGAATGACCTTCAGAAAACTCCGACATATCGAGTTTTACGAGCGCATCTTCTTTGCCAAAGAGCGATTTTGCAAGAGCTTTAGCCATGGCCGTTTTACCCGTACCCGATGGACCGACAAATAAGAAGCTCGCGCGTGGACGGTTCGCATCGGTTAAACCGAGGCGAGCGTGACGTACGCCGCGGGCGACGGCGCTAACAGCGTCATCTTGGCCAATAATATCTTTACCGAGAATCTTTTCGAGATCGATAAGTTGCGTTTCTTCGCTTTGCTCGATGACCTCAAGCGGCACACGTGATAAACGCGAGATCACTTTGGCGATATCGGCTTTTTCAACACTTGCTTTTTCTTTTTTGCGATCGGCTTTAAAACGAGACTCATATGTTTTGTACTGTTCGCGAAGACGTTCGATGTCTTTTGCGGCTTGGGCGGCGGCCTCCATCTCACCTTTTTCGATGGCTTGTGATTTGAGCATCTCGGTCGCACCAATGGCTACGTCAAGTGAGCGCAACATCTCCATCTCGGTATGCGAAGAACGACGCGCATTCACGAGTGCCGCGCTTTCATCAATCACATCGATGGCTTTGTCAGGAAAGAATCGGTCAGTGAGATAGCGATGTGCCAACTCAACGGCATATTCAAGTGTGCCCGTCGCAAATTTGACGCCATGATGTGTCTCATAGCGCGTTTTAAGACCTTTAAGCATGGTTAATGCGTCAGCGACCGAAGGCTCGTCAACATCAATAGGCTGAAAGCGGCGATCGAGCGCCGCATCAGGCTCAAGATGTTTTTTATATTCAGCATTCGTCGTGGCGCCGATACAACGAATCTCCCCACGTGCCAAAGCAGGCTTCAACATATTCGCCGCATCCATCGAACCAGAAGTAGAACCCGCACCAACGAGGGTATGGATTTCATCAATAAAAAGAATGGCGTTTTTATCTTGCTTTACTTCTTCGACAAGTTGCTTTAAACGCGCTTCAAATTCACCACGATACATGGTGCC
>CALMET010000140.1 GCA_937863195.1 uncultured bacterium | reverse complement strand
CGCCGTTGCAAGAATATGCGTATGGTCGTAGGCGAGCGTCTGCTTTTTTGTTGCTGGCGACCACCAAACGAGATCGGTGTCACGTTGTTCGTCGCTGCTCAGTTTGCTCCATGGGACGTAGGCGCTATAGGCGACCGAGACGACTCGACCACGCGGATCGCGATCAATAGCGCTGAAGGTATAGAGCTGCTCGATATGAGCGATGCTCGGGCGTACAAGGCCTTTTTGAAGCAGGATGCGCTTAACCGCCTGTTCAGCAGTTTCATCCGGCTGGATGAGTCCGCCTGGGAGCCCCGGCACACCGTCATAAGACGGAGGTCTATCAACACGCATCAGGCGCACGTAGAGTTTTCCTTCTTTAAGAGTAAAGAGGGAGACATCGGTGGCGATGACGGCGAATTTGAGATGTTGTTCTTGCTGAGTGCTTTTCATATTGTCAAAATAACACTAAGTAAAACCATTGTCAAGACTCAATAAAACAAGGGCATTACTTCGTTTTTCTGGAGGGTCTTATTCTTCGATTTCAGGATCAAGCGTCTCAATCACTTTTTTATAGACGAGATATTCAGGATCGGTTTCTTCGTATCCTTCAAGGCCGCCGCTTGCGAATTCAAAGAGGACGCCGCGGGCATATTGGTCATCAAGGTGTTGAGCTATTGGGACGAGGGATTCGAGCAAGAGACCTTCTGCGTCCAAAAAGAACCCAGAGAGTTCTACATCATCGAGAGATTCTTCTTCGATGGCGGATTCGATTTGTTTTACTGCTTCTTCAAAATCGCCGTTTACGATGGCTTGAAGCATGGCGGCTTTTTGTGGGTAGTCGGCCACGAGGCGCGAATTGATATAGCTCGCGACTTCGGTCTCTGAGAGCTTTAATTCAGGGATTTGCATAAGATTGGGGCTTTTGGCGATGGTACTAAGGCTTGTTTATATCGTCTAGAGGGATACGAAAAGGCCTCCCGAGGGGGAGGCGAATTCAGAAGGGGTCGGACCAGTCAGAGGTCACGGTGAACGGCGGATTCGCGATACGTAGTAGCTTCGCGGTAGGTGACGGCTTCATGGTGGGAGAACAGATTGCTCGCCGCATCAAAGCCCGTGGATTGCCAGCATTGTCGCGTCGACTGGATAAAGGGGATCAGATCGAAGGTCCAAAGTAGCGCAAGGGCTTCACGAATGGCTTG
>CALMET010000139.1 GCA_937863195.1 uncultured bacterium | reverse complement strand
GAGTGGTTGCTTGGCTTTGCGTTCGTCCATCACCCATTGTAAACGCGCTTTTGAGGATTCGGCATCAGCAGCTGCTTCAATGCGAAGGGTCGTTGATAAAATAAGGTGGGGTTCTTTTTTAAAAAAGCTTGAACGATAACCAAAATCACATTCAGCGTTCGTTAAGGTCACATGTTCTAAATCACGCAAACGAATCGCGTCAACCGTAACGACATTGTCTTTCATCTCACCGCCATAACAACCAGCATTACCATAAACGGCACCACCGATGGTGCCCGGCACACCCACCGCCCATTCAAAACCGCCAAGCCCGTTCTGCACGGATTGTCTTGCAACAAGCCCCGTAATCGCCCCCGCTTCAGCCATGACTTCGTTGCCACTGAAGACAATCGCACGCATTCCCGCTTGAATAACGACACCTTCATACCCTTCATCAGCAACAAGTAAATTTGAACCTCCGCCATAAAGGGCAAAAGGGATTTCTTGCTCTTGAGCAAAACGCGCCATCTCAAGAAGCTCATCTGAAGACGTCGCAATCACATAGAGACGCGCAGGACCGCCAATGCGAAAGTTCGTATGGGAGGCCATCGGTTCATCGCGAACAACGTTTTTGAAACGTTGTTCAAAAGCGATTTTCTTTTGCTCTGATAAGACCTCCATACTAATTCAATTCGGTGGCGATCGAATAAATATCACCCGCGCCCATAACGAGAACCACGTCACCTGCACGCATCCAGCGCTTTACGATTTCTTTTGCTGATTGCACATCGGGAGCAAATTCAACATGGCGCATCACGGCGCGCTCAATATCATTGCGCACCACGGCTTCTTGCAAATCACGCGAACTAATCTCGATACCATTTTCACGACCGACAACATCATAAATCTCAACAAGGGCCAGCGCGTCAGCTTTTTCAAAGGCTGGGACAAAGGCGCTAAAAAGATCTTTGGTGCGTTGGCGTTGATGCGGTTGAAAAGCCAGTATCACTCGACGACCCGGATAAAATAACTTCGTCGCTTCAAGCGTTGCAGCTACTGCCGTTGGATGATGGCCATAGTCAGAAATAACCGTGATCCCATTCGCTTCTGAAATAAGCTGAAAGCGGCGCCAAATACCTTTGAAATCCGCAATGGGTTTGATGAGTTTTGCAAAAGGCACACCGATCGAACCAACCAAAGCCAATGCCGCGGCGGCATTCATCACATTCATCTTACCCGGCACATGCATCACAAAACGATGCGGGCGACCTTCGAGATCACGCAACATAAACGACTGCTCCCCCGCCTTGGTCATATGATCAGTAACCGGGATATCAGCATGCATGCCGAATCCGAACGTTTTGACACGAATGCGGCGCGCTTCAAGCTGAGCGCGAACGCGTCCAATAACGGTTTGCACATGTGGATCATTGGCATTCGCCAAAATAATGCCGCCATCTTGTACGTTTTCTAACATTTCACGAAAGGCGCTAAGCATCGCTTCGAGATCAGGATAGATATCGGTGTGATCGAGTTCGATATTATTCACGACGACACCAAACGGTTTGAATTCTAAAAAGTGCTTGGCGTATTCGTCACCTTCAATCACCACCCAGTCAGAATGCCCATGGCGCACATTGCCATCAGGAAACGACGGCACACGACTACCGACAATAACGGTCGGGTCAGCATCAACACTCTCAAGCAAGAGACCCGCGATCGACGTGGTCGTGCTTTTGCCATGCGTACCCGTAATCAAAAGCACGCGTTTACCCTTTGTCCACTCACCAAGAAATTCAAAATTCGTGAGCTGGTGAATATTGCGCTTCATCGCCTCGGCACGTTCTGGATTGGTCACCGGGACCGCCGACGAATAAATCACGAGCTCAGTATCTTGCGGGATATTTTTTGCCTCATGACCAATCACGACAGACACTCCGAGCTTTTGGAGCTCGGCAGTCGCTTCTGACGGTGAAGCATCCGAACCGCTCACTTCGACCCCCGAGCGCTTCAGGATCTTGGCCACGCCAGACATATTTATGCCGCCAATGCCGACAAAGTGGACGCGCTTCAATGCAGTGAGATTCATAGGGAGAGATTAGAGCAGAAACACAAAACAGAAAACCCCCTCTAGACAAACCCTGAATCGCTTTGCTTTTTTATGGTCGAATGATAACGTTTCACCGATGAACGTGAGCTATTCGGTCGTTTTACCGGCGTATAACGAAGAAAAAACGATAAACCGCGCGATCGACGAAACGCTCGTGGCTTTTGAGGTCTTTGGCGAACCTTTTGAAATCATTGTCGTGGATGATGGCTCGCATGACCAAACAGCCGCTCTCGTGAGAGAAAAACAAGCATCAATACCCAACCTCCTTTTCATCAAAAGTACAGAAAATACGGGCAAAGGTGGTGCCATCAAAAAAGGTGTCGAAGCCGCAACAGGTAATCTTCTCCTTTTTTTGGATTGTGACCTCGCGACGCATCCATCGCAATTTGCCGAATTTATCCCCCATCTACGCGAGCACCCAGTTGTCATTGGATCAAGAAGAATCGAGGGATCAGAGATTGCTATCGCGCAACCGCTTTATCGCGGCTTATTAGGAGAGCTCTTCAATACCATTATTCGCCGCTATCTCGGCATTCGCTCAAGCGATACCCAGTGCGGATTCAAAGCCTTTCAAACACCTGTTGCAAAAGAACTTTTTGAAAACCTTCAAGCGAAAGGCTGGACCTTTGACGTTGAGCTCTTACTCAAAGCTGACCGCGCCGGATACTCGATTAAAGAATTGCCCGTTCACTGGCGCAATGGTCGTGATAGCAAGGTCAGCCTTTCAGACGGGTGGCGTATTTTGAAAGAATTACGGACACTGAAAAAGACCCATAAATAAAACCCGCCCATCATCTCAACGAGAGTCGAGTGAGTGGGCGGTCAGATTGGTTTCAGCTTGCGCTGTTCTTCGGGGCGATTGTCGACGGCTTTGGCAGCAGCAAGCCAATGCTCGCGCGGCACATCGAACTGAACAATAAACAGACGAATAATCTCGACAAGCGGGTAATGAGCCAGCTGTGAGTAGTCATTGTCATAGGCTTGCTTGACGGCACTAACCAGGGATTCGCAGAACTGCATTCGCATGTTCTGCTCTCTGTGTAGCTGACGCGCAATATTGATAATGCGCTCTTCATCCATCACATAGGCTTTGGACATGCGACCTCCAAAAAAGGCACCCGAATTGGGTGCCTTTTTTTAGAATAAATAACCAAAAATGTCAATCACCTAGCACTGAATCATCTTATTAATTCCTTTAAACTTGCGAGGCATACGTTCGGTTTCGCGTACAAAGATTTCAGCGATATTGCGCAGCTTATCTTCAGCGACGAGCTGCTTGCGTGACAACGACACCTCGGCAGAACAGACAAACGTTAATAATTCTACTTCATAACCATAAGCGCCAGCCGCCAAAACATAAGGCGAATACTCCCACGCATGAACATTCGTATTATCGACAACAATCCATTCTTTACCGGCTGCCAAAGAATCTAAGTGCAAACGAAAAGCTTTACGATGGTTTTCTTCAATTTTATTCGCATCGTACGTATACACGCCATCGACAATGTAAAAATCGTCGGTCGATACGATGGTCGCATTTGGCGCATGCGTTTTTGCCCAAGTCGTTTTGCCTGACCCTGAGATGCCGCGGAGGATGGTGACCTTCATATTAGATTTTCTTAGCTACGATATTAAAGAAATGCCAGTGTTTTGGTTCGCCGCTCGCGGTGCGTGAGTCGCGCTCTACCTCTTCAAATGAAATAAGCTCCATATCAGAAAACGTAGCCCTCGCTTCTTCTTCAGAATGAAACGTCATTTCTTTACCTGGAGTGTTCCACTCGTCTCGGACACCGAAGAATTGACCAACGAAGATACCATTACGTTTTAACGATCGTTTGACGCCGCTCATGACTTTTTCAAAAACATCTGGCGAAGCAAATGGTAATGCGTATTGTGCATTCACCACATCATACGCGTCGTCTTTATAATCAAACTCATCAAATGTCGTGATCGTTGTTTTAATACGTTCGTCATTTAGGTCTTTGACTACCCCTTCAACGCCTGGCTCATTATCAACAACGTCTACATGTAAAAAATTCTGCGCAAGAAGAAATTTTGTATCTTTAAGTTGACCTGCGCCCAAATCCAAAGCGCTTTGCTTTTCCTTAACATTCTCCAATGCTCTCACTAATAATGGGGATGGCGGATATTCTTTGGTTTGCTCGAGATACTTCGCCCAGTCATATTTGTTTTGGTCTTTGGCGGGCCTTACCATCTTTATTGAAGGCAGCGCTGCGCCTGAGGCGAATTGCGGCGATGAAGCGGGTTCATCAACTTCCACAAATCCAAATGACTTATACAATTCAATGGCGCTCGTCGAAATGGTGGCAACGTTTAATTCGAGAGGTTTTTCATCACCGAGCCAATCCACTACCTTTTGCATGAGTTCGCGACCAATGCCTTTGCCGTGATACGACGGCAAAACATAGAGCCCCCAGCATTCATTGTGAGATTCTCCTTTTTTGCCTTGGCTATAACCGATAACAACTTCGTTGTCTTTTGCAACAAACACTTTTCTCGTGCTCGCTGGATTCTCAATGGCTTTTTTCCAGTTCGAAATCTCTTGGTCGCTTTCAAGATCTTTTGAAAGAATGTCCTCGACCGTTACACCTAGCTCTTCATTTGGATAGGTCGCTAACCAGGTCTCTTTTCTGACATGAGCGATACCAGCCGCGTCTTCAGGTTGAGCTTCGCAGATAAGATAAGGTTTTTCAGGGCTTGGGATCTTTTCCATAAAGAGGACGCTAACACAAACCACCTTCCCACTCAATCATTCTCTGCTTACGTTCAGTTCCCCAATGATAGTTCCCAATTCCGCCTGATGACGGGACGACGCGGTGGCATGGGATCAAAAATGAAATCGGATTCTGCCCCACGGCTGTGCCAACAGCGCGAAAGGCTTTTGGTTTTTTGATCTTGTTTGCGATATCACCATAAGTAGTGACTTTTCCCATCGAAATAGCAAGCAATGCTTTCCAAACACTGATTTGAAAGTCCGTTCCTTTGAGATGCAGAGTAAGATCTCCAGGTGCTTCTCCTTTCTGAAAAGCACGCAGGGCTTTTTTCTGTGTGGCGTCCTGCTTTAACGCAAAGGTCGCTTTTGAAAAACGTTGTTTCAATTCTTTTAATGCGCCAGCTTCATCCTTCATCACAAATGCTAAATAACAAAGACCTTTTGCCGTCGATGCGATCAGCACATCCCCAAAAGAGCTTTTCGCGAAGCTATAGCTAATAACGAGGCTTGATCCTCCATTCTTTTGCTCTTCGGCGGTCATGGCAATCAGTTGCATGCCACTATCATGCGATGATCGCATAAATCATGCAATTGACTTTTAGCCCTTTTTACCTTTAGATACCGGCGCTCCTTCCACCTCCAGAGGTACCAGATGTTTGAAAGCGAATCGCCCACGAGACACACCATCGAGACCGCTATCATGGGCGCTCTCGGCCTTGCCATCATCTACGTCAGTCTCTATACGGACTTGCCCCAATCCCTGAATTCGATCCAAGAGACCATCGTTCTCGTGATCGCTCTCGGCGGCATTATGGGCATCACCCATATCGAATTGCCCCGCATGTTGGGCAAGAATCCCCGCAACCCTGTTCAATCGGTGTGGATGAGTGGCGTGATCAGTGCCGTCATGGACTCGTTTCTCGTGCTACTCATGGTCAAAAAAGACCGGCTATCAGGCACGGACGATGCCAAGCTGAAGTACCAGACCTATACCATGATGGCTGCCCTCATCGGCGGACTCATGCTCTATTTTGGCGAAGTCTATGCCCTGCCGCTCGCGCTGCAATATGACATGCGCCAATGGTATGCCATGCTGCCCATCGTCCCGCCAGTGCTCGTTTTTTTGGCCGTTCTCGGCTATCTCACGAGCAAACTCGATCTCACCATCGAAGCTGCCGAGCATGGTGCGGTCACCGCAGACAAAGGCGACTACCTCGAATTTGCCACCGTCATCATCATCTTGCTCGTGACGCATAACGCCCTCTTGGTTTTGGGACTGCTTCTCGCCTATGCCTCGGCCACCGGCCAAGGCACTGACTTGATTCATGTCATCAAAACCGAAACCGAGATGTCGGTCATGATGCTGTTGGTGCTTGCTGCCTTCATCTCTGAACCGATCGAGCCCTATATGGCGCACTTCACGGGCTACCTCGCCCTCATCCCAACGGCCATCAATGGCGTTTTGGTCGGCGCGATGTATCCCACGAGCGGCAATGCCTGGTTCGACATGAGTATCCTCTCAACCGGTGTGCTCGTACTGCCGATCAGCTCCTTGGTCGGCGTCATCTTGTTCCCAAGCCTACAAGAATGGAAACGCTACGTGATGCTGTCGATTCCTCTGGCCGCATTCTGGTTCGTCACCGTCTTCAGTTGGTTCATCTTCATCTGGCCGTTCTTGGATGCCGCGTTCTACGGCCACTTTCCGCGACCAGTACTCGCGCCCTAAAAAGCACGACTCTCTTTCATGCGCCCCTCACAATAGGGGCGTTTATGATTTTCAAACCAATTCAATGCCTAGCGCTGCGAAAAGCGAAATTGCTTCAGGAAGTGAAAACCTCGCGCCTTTAATCGTATTGGCCGTCACGTCAATTGAATAATTCTTCGCTCCAATGAAGTTCGCCTTTTCTAAATCACAACCCTTAAACAAGGCACGTTCAAGATCACTACCCGCAAAATCCGCCTCAATGAGAATACTTTCGACAAAGGTCGAATCACGAAGGGTTGAATTCAAAAATGGCATGCGCTTGAGTTTGAGCGCGGAGAAATTACACGTATCAAGAAGACAGCCATCAAAAGCCACGTCAAAGAATTTTGCATTACATTTCATGAAATCCGCGCCAACGAGTTT
>CALMET010000138.1 GCA_937863195.1 uncultured bacterium | reverse complement strand
GCTCCCAAATCACCCTCTGGGGCACTATCGCTGACCCGGCGGCAGATAAGCTGCTTATCGGCTCGGTTGCCGTCTTTCTGATCTGGAAAGGCTTGCACCCAGCGCTCTGTATCGCGCTTATTGTGCTTGAATTACTGATTATCGCGAATGCCTTTAGACGGCAGCAATCCGGATCCTACGTTTCTGCAAACGCGTATGGTAAAACCAAGATGGTATTTCAAGTTATCGGTATTGGGGCCTTGCTACTTTTTCAGGTGATGCCTTTAGTGTGGCTTACGCCGGTCGCTATAGCGGCGTTTGGACTCTCTCTCATCTTTGCTCTCTTTTCACTCGCGACTTACGGACTCTAGCGTATGCTTCATCGTTTAAAATCTTTTTTGCCAGCACCTTTGCTGACGGCCTATCACCGCATTCTTGCTCATGTGGCAGCTTTGTATTATGGCAATCCTTCACGCGAGATGGTGGTTATTGGTGTGACGGGGACAAATGGCAAAACATCGACCTCTTATCTTATCGCTAAAGCTCTAGAAGGCGCAGGCGTGACCACGGGTTGTACTACCACAGCATTGATCAAGATTGGCAACGTTGAAACGCAGAACAAGATGAAGATGACCATGCCTGGTCGCTTTGCTTTGCAAAAGCTTTTGCGCCAAATGCGTGATGCTGGCTGTACCCATGTCGTGATCGAAACGTCGTCACAGGGATTGATTCAGTATCGCCATGAAGGCGTTGCTTATGATATTGGTGTATTTACCAATCTCACGCCAGAACATATCGAAGCACATGGAGGTTTTGAAAATTATAAGAAAGCGAAGAAAATTCTTTTCACGCATATCGCAAAGCAGTCGACAAAAATCCTTAATGGTAACGCGGTTGAAAAAGCCTTCGTCTTAAACGCTGATGACGAGCATGCTTCGTTTTACCAAGTTAGTGGTATCAAGACGCTCTGGTACGGTATTCATCATGTGAAGGATTTAGCTCCTGATTCATTCATGCTACAGCCACGCGGAGTCGATGCGGTTATTGAAGGTAATGCCTTATCGTTGCGCTTGCCAGGCGAATACAATCTTGCAAATGCATTAGCGGCTTTGCTTGTCGGCAAAGAATGCGGTTTTGCTTTACCGGCCTTGATTAAAGGTCTTGAGACGGTTGAAGTGATCCCAGGTCGTTATCAGCGCGTTGACGAGGGTCAGTCCTTTGACGTGATTATTGATTATGCACCTGAGCCAGAATCGTTTAAGAAATTTTATGAGGCATTTGAGTCCAATAAGCACGGCAAGGTGATTCATGTATTGGGTTCTTGCGGAGGTGGTCGTGACGTGGCTCGTCGTCCTATCTTAGGCCGTCTTGCCGCACAGCATGCTGACATCGTTGTTGTGACCAATGAAGATCCGTATGACGATAATCCGAGTGAGATTATTGAGCAGGTGGCTGCCGGCGCACGCGAAGGTGGTAAAAAAGAGAACGAGAACCTCTTTGTTATTGAAGACCGACGCGAAGCGATCCGTTTTGCTGTGAAGCAGGCCATGCCAGGTGATGCCGTTATTTTGACCGGTAAAGGCAATGAAGCCTGGATATGTGGCGCGAATGGCAACAAGCAGCCTTGGAGCGAAGAGGCAGAAGTTCGCGAAGCTCTTCGACTCGCGGTATCATAGGTCTATGAAGGATTTGCGATTTTTGTGCCAGCTAGATGAGAACGAGCGTGTCGTGCGTATTTTGCGCCTTCACGCTTCTGAACTGTGGTTGTCTGTTTTGCCATGGGGCATGGTACTTTGTGGTGTTTCGTTCTTTTTGTTTTTTCTGTTACGAGGCGGCGCGTTGGGGGTTGCTCTCGCCATCGTTTTGGTATTGGCGAGCGTCTACGGTATTTTGCACGGCTTTGCCCGATGGGATGGCACGGCGTTTGCCTTAACGAATAAACGTTTGATTGTTTTGCGTCGCCATCAACTTTGGTCTCGATCTGTCGAAGAGATTTTGCTTGCAGAGATTCGTCATGTCGAAGCACGCAAGCGCGGCACCTGGCGCCGATTGTTCAAGCTCTCGCATCTCGTTGTTAAAGGCGGTCAAAACCAGTCTTTTACGATGCGAAGCGTCAGTAATGCCGATCGTTTTGTCGAAGCGTTGAAAGAGGCGAGAAAAATGCTATAATCCGCGCATGCAACCAAAGACACGGGCACAAACCGTCAAAGGCGCCAAGCGCTGGTCTTTATTTGTGATTGTGAGTCTTGTGTTGTTTTTTGTGGTTAGTGTTTCTAGTGTCCGCGAGACGTATCGTGAATGGAAGTTCGACCAAGAGCTCAAGCGCATGCAAAGTGAAATCGAGCAGCTTGAAGGACGAAAGCTCGAGCTCGCCGAACTCCTTAATCGCTTGGACTCGCCCGACGCCCTCGACAAAGAAGCCCGCACCCGGCTCGGACTCAAAATGCCCGGCGAGCGCGTGATCATCTTGCGCGGATTTGATGGAACGAGTTCTACATGGTCAGATGACGGTATCGTTTTAACGGCTGTGTCATCTTCTGCCCCTGAGACGCGTACTAACCCACAGTTATGGTTTGATTATTTTTTCTAAACATTTATGACAAAGAAACAGCTCATGTTGGGTTCGGGTGGACTATTGGTCGCGGCGCTTTTACTTGGAGCCGGCGCACTTCAGATGTACCAAGTACGTTATGTGCACAGTGAATCGCCGATGGTTGTGTCGATCGCCAAAGCGTTTGGTATGGACATGGCAAAAGTCGACGGCAAAAACGTACCCTATAGCGAATACCTTTTGCATACCAAGGCAGAACGTACCTTCTTAAATAGCCCAATGGCCTTGATGGATGGCAGTACGGGGGAGTTTGGCAAAGAAGAAGAGCTCAAAGCCTTTGATCGCGCCCTGCGCGTTGCCGCCGTTGATTCGCTTGCAAGAAGAAATGATCTTAATGTGACGTCGGCGGATATTGATACCGCCTTTGATCAGCTGATTGCGCAGGCATCCTCAACCAATCCTGCTGAGATCGAAGCGTTTCTCCTTGAGCAATTTGGTTGGACGGTAGGGGAGTTTAAACAGTTCATCCTTCGCCCTGCTATTATTGAAGAATCACTCAGAGCCAACCTCGCATCGTCAACAGGTAGTGCAACGGCATTTGATGATGCATTAGCTGAAGTTCTCGACAAAAAGACCAAGCGTTACCTGCAGTTCTAGTCGCTTGCACCGTCAAAAAGTTCATGTTACAGTCCCGCCGTCCTTGGATTGCCTAGGGCGGCTCGCGTTACCATATGCGGGTATCGTATAGTGGTTATTATGCGGCCTTCCCAAGGCTGAAAGGCGGGTTCGATTCCCGCTACCCGCTCCACAGGCCGATGTAGCTCAGTTGGTAGAGCAATACTTTCGTAAAGTAGAGGTCGCGAGTTCGAGTCTCGCCTTCGGCTCCATACAAAAATCCCCCGACATGCGTTGGGGGATTTTTGTTTTTCTTTTTATCCAATACCTACCTCATCAAATTGGTAAGCTCCGGCCGATGCATCCGTTGAGCGTCGGCGGCGAACGGCGATGCTTTGGGCGATGCCGATGGAGGCATACGTCGTAATCATAAACGAAGCCGCAGCCGATAAGAACGGAAAAGGGATACCGGTAATTGGCATGACACCGAGATTCATGCCGGCGTTCACGGTGATATGGACGAGGGTGATGGTGCCAAGTCCAACCAAGAGCAGAGCGGCATATTCATCTTCTGATTCGAAAGCGATTTTCATGTAGCGTACCGAGAGCAGACCAAGCGTACCAAAGATGACGGCGACACCAACCAAGCCCATCTCTTCGCCAACGACGGCAAAAATAAAGTCGGTCGATGCGGCGGGTAAAAAGCGCAGACGCGCTTGAGAGCCTTCGCCGATACCTTTGCCGAACCATCCGCCTGAGCCAAAGGCGATGCGAGCTTGAATGGCATTATAGCCTGAGCCGCGCGGATCAAGGG
>CALMET010000137.1 GCA_937863195.1 uncultured bacterium | reverse complement strand
ATTGCCCGGCCAAGAACCGTATCTTGATCCGCTTTGGACGACGGTGCATCGCCCTGATGGCTGGACCGGGGAGATGGCGTTGATCACCTCACCTGAGTACACGTTGAAGAAAATGCTCGGCGCTGGTTTTGATAAGGTCTATGATTTGGGCCCGTGCTTTCGCGACAACGAACCATGGGATGGGTCGCATGATATCGAGTTTTTGATGCTCGAATGGTATCGCAAAAACGCCTCGCTCAGTGACTTGATGGATGAAACCGAAGCGCTGGTTCGTTTTGTGATTCAGGATGAGTACGTCACTAAACCGTTTCGTCGTCTCACCGTTGAAGAGGCTTTGCGTGACTATGCCAAGATCGAGCTAAGTGAATTACTCGGCAATGACGAAGCGATGAAGACAAAAGCAAAAGACCTTGGACAAACCGTTCACGATACCGACACGTGGGATGATCTTTTTCATAAAATCTTTTTGTCTCACGTCGAACATCGTCTCGGATGGAATGAAGAGAAGACCGAATATCAACCGACCTTTCTCTATCGCTATCCTGCGAGCCAAGCGGCACTCGCCAAAAGCGATCCGAGTGATGAACGGTATGCCTTGCGCGTTGAGCTCTATATCGGCGATCTTGAGCTCTGTAATGGGTTTGAAGAGCTCAGCAATCCCGACGAACAGCGTGCGCGTTTTGAAGAAGAAATTGCGTTGCGCAAAACGCTCGGCAAAAAGACCTGGGCCATCGACGAAGATCTTCTGCAAGCTTTGCCTGCGCTCGGTACGTGCTCAGGTAATGCCTTCGGTATTGACCGCCTGGTCATGCTCAGGGCACGAACATCCTCAATAGGGGACATCATGCCTCTGCCCATCCAAAAACGCTTACATTGACCATTTTAGGCCTTTCGGCCATACTCCCGGCATTCTTATCCAACCGTAATACTCCTATGGCATCCCCAAATGATATCAAAAAAGGCGTGGTGATTCGTGATCCTCAAGGCCTTTGGCTCGTGGTTGAATTTCAGCATATTAACCCAGGTAAGGGCGCGGCATTCGTTCGCACCCGTATCAAAAACCTCCAGTCGGGTAAGGTCCTTGAAACCACGTTCAAGACTTCAGAAACGATCGAATTCGTCGAAGTTGAACATCGCGACATGAACTTCTTGTACAGCGACGCGACGGGCTATACCTTCATGGACAATCAAAGCTTCGAACAAGTCACCATGACTCCCGAAGATGTCGGCGATGATGCGCAGTACTTGAGCGAAGGTCTCAAGGTGAATATCACGATGTTCGAAGGCCGTGCATTAGCCATCGAGATCCCACGCAAAATGACCTTTAAGGTGATTGAATCGATGGACGCGGTGGCAGGTAACACCGCTTCGGGCGGTAACCTCACTAAAGAAGTCACGCTTGAAGGCGGAGTTAAAGTCCGCGTACCGCTCTTCATCAAGCAGGGCGAAATGATCATCGTAAACACCGAAACCGGCGAATACGTAGAGCGCGCCAAATAAGCCAAAACCCCCTCCGCCCCTCGGCTATCCCCTCAATCTTGTTCGGGGCATGGCTCGGGATGACGTGAGGGGTTTTCAATTTGGCCAAAATGTGTTGATCTGGGGTCACGGAGGTGATCAATGGGTAATCCTGTCATCGTGACGATTATTGGCCTTCCGGGTGCCGGCAAGACAACGGTATCTCGGGTTGCTGCTCGGGCTTTTGCCGCGCACGGCATGAAAACGGCTTCGCTCGATATTGATCGGTTCGCGAAGCAGTACCTCGCGAGTGTCAAAAATGACATTGCAGGGCGCAGAACGCGCGAGCTCATCCAAGAGGCATTACTTGCTCTAAGAGATCGAATGGCGCGCATCATGAATCCAGGGGAGTCTGCTGCTATTCATCCTTATACGGTTGAGGCTGTTAAGGCTTGGATCCATGAACAGTCTGTCGACGTCATCTTTTTGGAGATGCATTGGGCAAAGGCCCTGATACATTATCCGAGTCATGAGCTCTGGATTGTGACGGCTCCGTCTGAAAAATGTCTTCGGCAGTTCGCTCGTAGTTATCACGAACCTTTTGAAAAGCGTTCTTTGTCACAAGAGATGTTTGCTCGCGCACAATTTTATTGGAGTAACGATCTTCGTTCGCTTCCCAGAGAGAAGCACCTGATTTCAAATACGGCCTACGGTCTCAACGCCATTCGTTACCGTATTCAAAAACTCGTCGCGACGATTGCGATCTGCTATGAGGACGGTCGATATGAGAATGAAGACGACATTCCCACCATCCCGCCTTCTGCTAACTGAGAACCCTCGACACACTGTCGGGGGTTTTCAATTGGCTAAAACCATGTTTACCTTGGGCGGCTGGAGGTTAATAGATGTCCCACCCTATCGTCATACAGATCATTGGTATGCACGGGGTCGGTAAGACAACCGTTGCCGCCAAAGCTACCGAGCTCTTTAAACTCAGAGGCCTGCGTGTTGCGACACTCGATGTCGATCACTTCGCTCATGCGTATCTCGCTAAGCGAGTCGATCCCGAATTAGATGAGAAGAGTTACCGCGCTCATGTACTCGCTATCGCGGACTCGGTGAAGGGTAAGGTCCCGCACATTATTGGACTTGGAGCCGCAAAAACGAACAACGCCATCGCGGTCAAAGCTGTTGAGCGCTGGATCGCGTTTCAAGATGTGGACGTCATTCTTCTCGAGATGCATTGGCTTGCGGCCGTGCGCTATTACCGTCATCGCAACGAGGTTTGGCTCGTGACGGCGCTCGCGAAGCGGAGAGGCGCTCATATCAGAAGTTATAAGATTGGGCGTCCTGAGGGGTTATTGAAGTCGTCACAGAAGCATTGGAAAGATAACCACACGGCAATCCCTCGTGAGTTGCGGTATATCCCCAATGAAAGCATGGATCTCTCCACGATGCAGAAGCGTCTCGCGCGCTTTGTAGAGTGTCTCTACCACGAAGCTCATCAACCGCTTTCTGAGCCAAACTGAAAAGCCCCGCCATCACTGGCAGGGCTTTTTCATTTGGGTTTAATTGGTGTAGATCCAAGACGTTGTGCTGAGTAAACTATTTGAGCCATTGTCAGCCGTTACCGATGCATAGACCGGGATCGATTGACCCGCTGCACCAACGTTGTAACTCGCTGTACAGGTGGATGTATTGGTACAGGTCTTTACGAGTACCGGGGTAACACCCGCCCAAATACGTACCGTGAGGTTATTGGCCGAGACATTGGTATTTGATGCCGTTGCCGTCATCGTCACCGTGCCACCTGCAGGGCGTGTGCCGGAAGGGGAGATGGTGAGCGAAGCTGTACCCGTTAAGATAATAGGGTTTGCCGTCACGCCAAACGAGATGCTTGGAAACGTTTTGGTTGCCAAGAGCGTGCCGTAATTGTCTATCGCTTTGACGGTATATTGTACTGAAGATTGTGAACCAGACTTGTTTACTGCTTCAACTAAGTAACAGTATGAGGTGTTATTGCAAGTCGTACGCAATGTATTGTTTTGATCGTAGATCTCAATGCGGTAATTTGTGCTCGGGGCATTCATGAGCTGAGCAGTGAAATTCACGGTTTCGCCGCTAATGATCGACGTCTTATTTGTGCTGGTATTGAGGGAGTAGCTAGTACCGGTAAATGAGATAGTAGGAAACGTCGTCACTGAATTACGCGCTAGATTATTGGTGTCCGCATAGTAAAACGCTTGATAGACCACCGAAGATTCTGAACCGACTTTTGTAACATTTGTCGTGTATGAACAGTTCGTGACTTGGTTGCATGTTTTGAGGACGTTGTGTTTTGGATCACGAATTTCGGTTCGGTAATTCGTTGTCGGAGCGATCCCGATATGACTTGAAAACACTACAACATCACCACTTGTGATGGATGTTTTATCAACAGAAGTGAAAAGATTTTGGTTGCCCGTGCTGCCAACCGTGATACTGATACGTGAGCTATAGGCTGCCGGGATCTGCTCATTGTTATCATTCTTTACAATGACGTAGTAGCGTTCGCTATTTGAGCCACTTTGGGCATAAACCTGGTGCGTATAGGTACAGACGCGCGAGTCATAACAGGTGTAAAGTAGAGCGTTATCGCGTTCACGGTAGAACTCCATGCGAAGTTGGTTGTCGGCAACATTGATATTCGACGCCGTTGCCGTGAGGGTCACTGGCTCGCCATCATCAATCGACGTTTTACTAACTTCAAGCTTCGAAGAACCAGAAGAGAAGAGTCCATTGGTAGGGGCGTTAATGTAGATAACTGGTGAATACTGGCGGGTGATCTCGCTATTGTCAGAAATACGTTTTACCGCAATGTAGTATTGGACATTGTGCGTATTCACGTTATTTCGATAAGGAGTTACTACCGTGTCACAGACCGTTGTGCCGGAGCAAGCGAGGATCGTTGAACCACTACGCACATCAATGATATCGAGACGATAGTTGTATGATGGTGCGTTAAAAAGACGGCCGGTTAGCGTGACGGATTCGCCTTCGCTGATATAGGAGCGGCTTGCTGCCAAGGTTACCGACACGGCACCGGTATTTGGGGTGCTTGGTGTTGAAGAATTGAAAATCGAATCACTTGGTGTTACCACGCCGTGATACTCGTTTGAAACGCTAAAATCATTGAGCGAGTAAATCGTATTACCCATCTTGTAGTTAACGAAGAAGGCATCAGGGAGGTCATGGACCTGCTTTGCCCATTCTGAGCCATAGAGACTAATAGCCATCGATTCAGACGTGATCAAACGCAAATAACCACCTTTAGACACGGCATAGGTGCGCGGGTCGGTGGTGATCTTGATCATCTTCGAGCCTGGGCGATAAGTGACATTGCCACCGATGGTGATCGAGGCAAGCTCGCTATCACTAATCGTGCGGACATTATTAAAATCAGGAAACCAAGAATAGTACGTGCCTTCGGTCGGAAAGACGTAGCGCTTACCGTCAGTGGCATACCAATAGACCGCGCTATTGGACTCGCCCTTGATGGCGGTATTGGTCGAAAACGTCGCGGCCGAGACCGGGACACTAGGCAACACGAGTGTCGCAGCAAAAAGCGCGATAACGAGAGAGCGTAATTTCATAGGTATTTGTCAGATTATAGCATTAAAATACGTTTTTGTCAATCAAATAATTGTTCAAACCTTAGCCATTTTGGTATCCTTTTGAACGTATGAAGAAGCAAGTGATGACGGGCCTTGTCGCCGTCGTGATTATCGTGGTTGCCGCGGCGGTGTTCGCCTTTGTTCGCTATGGCTACCAGCTTGGATTTGCTCCAACGTCCTATGCTCTAGCTCACATGAGTAACGCCGAAAAAGCAATCGCCCTCGCAAAAGCGCCAATAGGGGATCTCGTAACGAACGAGCTTTCAGCCGAGCTGAAACAAGCTGAAAATAAGTCATCGATCGATATTCTTGATGGCGGTATCCCTGAGCGATTAGCGAATCTCACCCCGGTTACAGGAGAATCGGCCGAGGGGATGGTGCGTATTGTGAGTACGGGTACCCAACTCTATGTCGTTTTTGATGAAAGCGTTTCAATGACCCAGGGCCCCTCATTGCGCGTGTATTTAGCGAAGCGTCAGCCGGTGACCTTTGACGATTTTGAAGGTGCATCCGTTGATCTAGGGGAGTTAAAATCCGTGCGAGGGACCCAGGTTTATGCCGTCCCTGCAGAAATGACTTTAGACGAGATTAAGGCGATCGCGATTGTGAACGTCCCCTATAAAGCCATCATGGCGACGGCCGTGATCAATTGACCGCGACGCCTGCTCGCGCTACCGTGCGGGCGCAGGCTGAGATGGCGAAATTGGCAGACGCACTAGGCTTAGGACCTAGCGACCGCAAGGTTATGAGGGTTCAAGTCCCTCTCTCAGCACCATTAAAAAATCTCCCGACATAACGTCGGGAGATTTTTTGTTTGCCTTGTTTAATTGGTCGTGGTTGCTGTCGGAGCTTTGAGGGCGTCGACTTTTTTCTCGATGCGTTCTAAGCGATCGTTTAGGCCTTTGATTTCGGCCTTGAGATCGTACGTTGCTGTCGCAGGACGTTGCATTGGTGTGCTTTTAGCCATGGCAGAGAGCGTAATGCCGGTGAACGAGAAGACGAGAGCGAGTACCGCGATCCACATCACTGAAGCCGTTGGGATATGGCTTTCGGATTTTTTCTTGGTGATAACGGGCGCGGTTACCGTGGCGGCAACAGCTTTGGACTTTGTAGGGGTGCGTTTTGGAGTAGGCATAAAAGAGCTAATAAACAATGGGGGCAGTATACCACATCAAGAACGCGACGTTATACACAAACAAAAAAATGCCCCGAAGGGCATTTTTAAGCGAGGTTATTCGGCTGCGTCTTCAAGGTCGACGTCTTCGCCTTCGATGAATTCATTGCCGTCTAATGCTTTGTCACCGTCATTCACTGGGCCAGCATCTTCGATCATGGCGTTAATATCGCCCGAAGCAACTTTAGCGGCTTGGATTTTAGCGTCCCATTCTTCTTGTGTAAGCATCTCATCTACTTCTGCAAGCGAGTTGCGGACTTCTTCTGAGGCTTCACCGGTATTAGGCACGATGCTTTCACGTTCTTTGGCGCGGATTTGGTCAATTGGCATCATACCATCACCACTAGGCTTAGGAACATTGTTCATCATGTTATTCATATAATCATATAATACCACAAAATAGCGCTTTTGTCAATCGCTTAGACTTCGCTAGTTCTACATAAAACTTGACATAATTGTAAATTAATGCTAATTCTAAACCGGTTCATTACATCCGCTATTCGGTGATGTGGAGGTGTTCGATGGGCAAGGTATTGAAGTTTCCTGAGCGTAAAAGCGAAATCAGTCCCGAGGTAAATCCTTGGGCGTCGGCTTGGGACTATTTGTCCCGGCATTCTCGTTCGCCTGTCACATTCGACGTTTTGTCGGTGCAGGATATCGCTCCCAGATTCGATGACGAATCTGGAAAGAAGCTGGAAATCCTTTTTCCATCACGTACATTGCCTACGGGCGACCTCACTCGCTGGTGCAGCCTGACTGAAGGTGACAGGGATCGCTGGCGTATTATCGTTCAGCGCCAAGACGGTAAGGAGGTGTCGGGCAGGGTCTGTTCATTCACTCTCTCATCAGAGGGTGTCGTTGCTCACGTCCATCTCCATGTTGGCTACTCCAAGTCGTTGCCAAGTCTGGCCGATCCAAAGCTCATGCCCAAAAAGCTCTGCTTGAGAGAGTCGCCAAGCATGCGGGTCCTCGGATTCGTAACGCAGAGCTACGCTCTCACGTGCTGAGGTGGTCACTTGATCACGAAACGCCGCCCATTATCTCTGGGCGGCTTTTATTTGACAATCAATCGGTTTACGTCCGATACTCCTTCTGCTGTTTTTTGTGAGGTGTACATGTCCAACAAAGAAGATGATTCTGCGAGCGACAATCATGTCGATCGGCCAAGTTTTGCGGTGAAGATATTGCCGCCCTGGCAACTGCTTCATTGTGTGATCGATGAAGGTTTGGGCGTCGCTCTTTTGGAGGTGCGCGAGATTGCTCAAGATGCGCAGGCGCCAGTGCCAGGTACGGAGAATGACTTTGATGCCAATGGCAAAGGTCTCGAAGTCGATGTCTTGTTTTTGTCTCGTGAAGACTTTCGCCTCGAGGCGCTGGTTTCATGGTGCAACAAAAAACTGACGCCTGATACGACGTGGATGATGCAGATCACCCGCCGTGATGGGAAAATGTCCAGCGGACGCATACACATGTTCAATGCTCATCCGCAGGGTATCGTGGCATGCGTGAGGCTCACAAGATATGACCGTGAGTATCCGCCGGTGATCGATGCACCTGGTTGTGATCTCGCAAAGATCAACGTGCGCTTCGGCATTCTTCCGAAGACGCGCAAAATCGCCTACGCAAAAGCTCGCGAATAATCGCGAGCCTTGCTCTGACACTGACTGCCCAAACTGTGGGCAGTCTTTTGTTTATGATGAATAGGGCTAGGCGGACTTTTTCTGCGCCTCGCGTTGCTTCACTACAAGATCGACGACACGATCATAGGTTTTTTTATTTCGTTTGGTTGTCTCGCCTTCAAAATATCCCGGAACATTTGCGATCTTGTAATGCTCGTGTCCTACAAGACTCATAGCGATTGGATCAAACGAGAGCGCGCCGCCTAGGGCTTTATAGTAGCTACTCTCTTTCTTTTCTGGCGGTTCATATCCTCTGCGCGCCATCATAAGCTCAACAAAAAGTAATGTCGTGCTGCCATTTCTATCGGCATATGGATGCATGTCGAGTAATTCGTTATGCATTTTTGCTACGCCAACTCGATAAGCGAGGTCACCTATTTTTTGTGCATCGGCGATGATTTGAAAATCATCAAGTCTTTTATCGAAGGCATCGATTTCGCCCGGTAAGTCTTCTTCGAGGGTGCCTACGCGGGTACCAAATGTCACGATGGTGCCATCTTTAAAGTCGCGCATCTTCGAATAACTCTTTGGTACGATCCCACGGTTATTGACCGCGTGGAGCTTGGTAATATCATTAAATGTGATGTGTGTTTGTTCTTTTAGCTCATCAATGAGCTTGACGACGTTCATTCTGTTTTCTGACTTTAACTTGGCGATTTCATCTGGTGTTCGTCCAAACATGCTCTGCATCACTTCTTCGACAGAAGAATTTTGGCCAGCGGCTTGGCGTAATTTTAGCTCGCGAGTGACAAGTTCATTGTCAATCGTATCTGAGTATTTATCAAAAATCCCACGAAAAATTTCTTGCACTTCGACACCGCCCTGATCTTTGAGTGCGAGAACTCCCTTATATTTTTCAATGAGCTGCTCCCACTTCTCGGACATTGGGGGGAGTTTTTTGGAGAGGCTATCGAGTGTCGACATGACAGATTCGAGTGATGACTCCGTCTGTTCTGCTTTGGTATTTGACTGAATTTCATTTGTTAATGCATCCATTTTATTTAGGGCACGATTAAATAGCGCGTTTGCAATAACCGTTTCGATTCTCTCTGAAAGCTCTTCTGCGAGCGACATGTTTATTATGCTTTCTCGCGCTCTTGCAAGAAGTTGTAGCTGTTCAGACTCAACAGGAGAGATATCGCCGTCCATGAGCCCAT
>CALMET010000136.1 GCA_937863195.1 uncultured bacterium | reverse complement strand
TTATACCATCCGCTGAACCATTTTCAAAGAAGAAAACTCCTTCACTTGGCAAGACCTCCTGTAACACCTCAATATCACTGCAAATGACCGGCGTACCGAAGGATAATGCCTCACACGGCGGCAATCCAAACCCTTCAAAAGAGGTCGGAAACACAAAGGCCATAGCCTGCGCCAAATGATCGGCAAGCGCCTGGTCCGATAAACGTCCAGTAAAGCTCACGCGAGGCAAATGCATCGCCTCACTTTGCGCCTCGATACGCTTCATGAACACATCTTGTTCTCCCCCAATCACGAGCGATAACTGTGGGTGTTTGGTGGATATCTTACTCCACGCTTCAAGCAACAAATCTAAACGCTTATGCGGATACGCTGAACCAACATAAAAAAGAAATGGCGATGCTGGATTTTTTTCTTGCATGGGTGCGGGCAACGACGAGAGACCTTCACCATTTACGATAATTTTTTTTGCTACCGCAGGCAGATATGTCTCGATGTCTTTTTTTACGGCATTCGTTGGCACAAAAATATGACGTGAATTTTTCAACGCATTCTTCAAAACGATTCTGAATCCACAACGTTTTAACCAAGCGATAAGCGGATGGCGCGTTGAAGCCTTTGCGCTATTCGGCTGATGAATCAAAAGGAGATCGTGAATCGTGACCGAAAAATCTCCACGATACAAAAGCGAAACATTCCAATGCGGAAACCAGACATGGTCGGCATTCGTCTTTTTTAAAATACCCGGCATTTCGATTTGCTCCCTTAAGCCATACCAAGGGACACTTGGTTGCACCAACGTGATACGCCAATCAGGACGCAGTATTCTGAGTTCTTTTACCGTTTCTTCAATATAGCGGCCAATCCCCCTGGTTTGGCCCGCGCCCATCATGCGGGCATCGATCGCGATATGCATAGCTGTAGCCTAAAACGAGAATCAGAAAAGCGCCACAGTGTGGCGCTTATCAGAAAAGGGGCAGCTCAGTCATCGTCATCGTTTTGATGAAACGGATTGAGCTCGTGGGCGGCGTTTCTAACGCTTGAGAGCGCATCTTGCACACCGCCAAAAAGACCGGCATTCGAAGGCGCTACCGCTATCCATGTAAAGACACGAACATCATCTTCACGAGTGCTACGCCTGGCCATATTCATAACCATGCGATCAGCAGACTTGGTCAACTCTTCGGCGAGACGCTTCATGCGACGATGAAGAGTCGTCACCATCTCTTCCGAAGCTGCTTCATAGTCGCCTTCGAGACCGAAGATTTCTGGCCCTTTGAGGCCGAAGTTGAGGCCGATATTGGCACACCAGCGCAATTGCACGGATGACAGCCTCTTCTTCTGCACCAAATAGTATACGAGACAAAGATCGACGCGTCTTGGGTTGGGCGCGCCTTCATATGACCAGCCGTCCAGGCTACAAGAGATCTTTGCCGATACACGGTCGTCCTGCTGTCCCGGAGGGACATTCTCGATTCGGTATCTCTTCTCGCCGATCTTACGATCAACGACATATTCTTCTCTCATCACCATGGCGCCCTCCTGCCCTTGTACAAGGTGCGTAACTTCTGAGATCCAACCATTTTATTACCAAAATGTCAATCTTTTTGCTTTGGAATACAAAAAACCCGCCTTACGGCGAGTTTTTTGATGGTCGGGCTGGTGGGACTCGAACCCACGACCCTCTGCTCCCAAAGCAGATGCGCTAGCCAACTGCGCTACAGCCCGATTTGTTGTGGCAGGATCATAGCACCTTTAGACAATCTTGCAAGATGCCGTAAAACATCCTACCATCCGACCAACAACTAAATACGCGGGTATAGTATAGTGGCTTTTATGCGACCCTTCCAAGGTTGAGAGGCGGGTTCGATTCCCGCTACCCGCTCCATAAAAAAATCATTCGCACACGCGAGTGATTTTTTTGTACGCCTATTTTTTATGTTATACTCATCACCGGAAAGGTACCGGTGAGCACAATGCGCAAGGTTTTCGTATACACGGTCAAACCGCACCGTGAAAACCACGGTGCATTGAGTCAACTGAGCGACAAGCGACGTAAAGAAATTTTTGCGATCGCTGATGCGCGTCAAGAATTTGAGCTTGCTCTGCATGCAGCTGTTGCAAAGCATGCCACCATCACCAATCCGCCTTCTCAAAAGCGTGAGAGCGGCACGTTTGCTAGCGTTATCATCCGTACAAACGACGATGACGGATGCGAGGCGGATTGCCCCCACTGCCGAGAAGAAGAGGAACAAATCCGAAAATGCGTCGACGCCATCGGGAAGTCGGACTGCGCCATCCTTGCACTCCCCAGTGTATGTGGCGGATCGCTCGTAGAAACGATCTTGATCAGTTGCGGAAATCCAAAGAGACCGGTTCCGCTACTTCTGCTGACGGAAGGTCCAGTAAGCACGCCGCGACGCATCGACTCGATGAACTGTCCCTGCTTCAATGCCGGGTACGGATCTCTGGAGGAAATGGAGGGCATCGTTAACGCGATGTTCACCGAACCTCATCTCTTTATGGGCGTACAACGCCCTCACAAAGTCTCGTGAATCCCTCACTGAGACCACTGTCTGAGAAGCCTCCCACGAGGCTTCTTTTTCGTATCAAAATAGTCTTTCTCTTGCCGATTTTTTCTAGATTTGGTATCGTCCCCGCACCCTTGCCGGGATAGCTCAGTGGTAGAGCGAAGGCCTGAAGAGCCTTGCGTCGTCAGTTCAATCCTGACTCCCGGCACCATGTTAAAACCCCCGACAGCCGTCGGGGGTTTTTCTGTTATCGCGCACGTTTTAGGTAACGCGAGTTATTTTGCCATGATACGACGCATGACACGCCTATCGGCAATATCCTTGGTGGCTGCCCACGCGCAGACATAGCGTTCGTCGCTCGTTGCGACAGGTACTTCGAACGGCAGTTCGAGCGACTCGTGAATACCAGAGACTCGTTCACCATCGAACTGAGAAGGGTTGAACCGAATCGAATCTGGCCCCGTCTGAAGGACAAAAGCACGGTCAAATGGAA
>CALMET010000135.1 GCA_937863195.1 uncultured bacterium | reverse complement strand
GCATACCTACACCAAGAAGAACAAGACATTCATGAAGGCTTTTTGACAGTACTGGGCGATGACCGAAGAGCTAAACCAACGAATCAAATCAGGATCAAGTTTAGTGTTGATGACGAGATACGCCGTCGAACCAATAAAGATCACAATAAGCACAAAACCCAAAATAGCACCGAGCGCTTTATTGATCCACGAAATAATCGGTAACGATGTCACGATCTTAAGCATAACCACCACGATACCGAGTAACATGCTGATAATCTTCCAAATTGTGATGAAGACGAGAAGAAAGGCTAAAAATCTCGCGAGACCACTATCACCGTTTGGCACGATTAATGCCAAAAGCTTGGCAAAAAATCCATAACTCCAGCGCGCCAGCACAAAAGCGATGATGGATGAGAGAATGTCTGCCATCCCCTGCACCGCCCCGGCTTTATAGCCACGGCTGATACCGAGTACAATTAAAATTCCAAATATGATTTCAGCGATCAACATATCTTAAGATTGTACCTCAAGCCGAGGAAAAAGCGGAGTTGGCTCTGGCAAGGCACTCCCCGGCTTCAATTGCCCCCAGCTCAACGACTCCGACCAAAGGCGGGCGGATTCGGCTTCAGCATCCAAACCAAGACCAGCAAAAATCTTCTTGGATGTCTCTGGCATTAAGGGACCAAGCAAAACCGCGTGCCAACGAAGGGATTCAAGAACCGCATAGAGAATCTCTCCAACCGCTTTCGGATTCTCTTTCACGAGTTTGAAAGGCTGGGTTTCTTCGATGAGCTTATTGGCCTGCATCAGGCCCGAGCGCTTGCCTTCGCCAATACCAAACCAGATAGCCTCAAGAGCGAGATCAGCGCGATCAGCGTGCAATGCCTCAGTCACAGCTTTTGCGATCACCTCAAGGCCTTCACGGCCATTCCAGGCACTCTCAGGTGAAACTGGGAGCGAAGCTTCGAGCGTGTCTGTTTGTGGGATTGCGTTCTCGCAGTACTTGCGACTCATGGCGACCGTACGCTGCAAAAGATTGCCGAGCGTATTGCCCAAGTCATTCACATAACGGTCATGCAAACGCGCACGCGAGAAGTCACCGTCTGAACCAAAAGCGATTTCACGCAAGACATAATAACGCACAACATCTAACCCATACGTCTCACGAAAATCGAGCGGATCAATCGCATTACCAAGTGACTTTGAAATCTTCTGACCATCGATTGTGAAGAAACCATGCGCATGTACGCGCTTTGGTAAAAGCGCCTTGCCACTCGCATCACGAAGAAGCTCATCGCTTTGAGCCGCAGACAAAATCATTGCTGGCCACAAAGCGCAGTGAAATTTAATGATGTCTTTTCCTACGAGATGCAAATCAGCCGGCCACCATTGCTTGAATAAGGCTTCATCGGTGCCATAACCAACGGCGGTAAGATAGTTCACGAGCGCATCAAACCATACATAAATGACTTGCGAATCATCCCCTGGCACTGGGATGCCAACGCCAACCGCCTTAGCCTCACGCGAAATCGAGATGTCATTTAAATGATCCTTTACGATATTACGAATTTCATGGCGACGCTCTTCTGGCATGACGAATTCAGACGAATCATCACAAAGTGCCAAAAGTTGGTCTTGGTATTTGCTTAACTTGAAGAAGTAATTCTTTTCTTTTAATTGGTCGAGGTCTTTGTTTGGATGCAAAACACAGCGGTCATTCACTACTTCGGATTCATTCTTAAAGGCTTCACAACCTGTGCAATATAAACCCACGTATTCACCCTCATAAATATCACCACTCTTTTTAACCGCATCCCAAAAACGATTCACGCCCGCAATATGGCGTTCTTCGGTGGTGCGGATGAAATCATCAAAGGAGATCCCGGTATCCTTCCAGGTCTGTTGCCAACTACCGGCCATGCGGTCGAGGTAGCCTTGAAGATTCGTCTCGCCGGCTTTCTCCATAGCCTGTACGTTCTTTTGGCTATTCTCATCGGTACCGGTCAAGAAATGCGTCTTGTCGCCAAGCGAACGATGAAAGCGCGCCAAAACATCTGCCACCATGGTGGTGTAAGCGTGGCCAATATGCGGCTTGTCGTTGACGTAATAGATCGGCGTCGTGATGAAATACTTGTTCATATTATTTTTGTGGTCCAACAATAACGGTAAATTCTCCTTTGGCACTGGTCTTACCTAAAGCGGCAATCACTTCGCTCACCGAACCGCGATAGAGCGTTTCAAACTTTTTCGTGAGCTCGCGCCCAACAAAGATCAAACGATTCTCATCAAGGACTTCTTGAAGCGAGGCCAGAGCTTTGGCGATGCGGTGGGTGGATTCAAGAAAGACCGTCGGCGTCTCGCGTGCAGCGATTTCTTTAATCAAGGTTTGGCGTCCCTTTTTATGCGGGAGAAATCCGACATAGTCGAACTCGTCCATCGGAAATCCGCAAACACTGATTGAAGCCGTAAGCGCCGAAGCGCCCGGGATCGGTTCGATACGAATCCCCCGCGCATAGGCCGCCTCGACCAACTTACCACCCGGATCATTCATGCCCGGCGTACCGGCATCTGAGATATAGACCGCCTTCTCCCCTTTCTCCACACGATCCAATAAGCGCTCCACTTTCTCCATCGTTGTATGTTGGTGCAACGAAATGCACTCTTTCTTTAATTCGTAGGCATTCAAAAGCACTTTAGAGACACGCGTGTCTTCGCAAGCGACAATATCCGCCTCTTTGAGCACGCGAAGCGCTCGAAGCGTGATATCTTCGAGGTTTCCGATGGGCGTAGCCATCATGAATACAGTGCCTGACATGCGCCAGTTGTAACAAAAACCCCACAAAAAAGCGAATTCTCAAAATTTGCTATACTGTAGGCATATGCGACGCCTCTCACTTCTCCCGCTCCTTGCTATCGCCCTTATGGGTGCCGGCTGCAATAAGGCTAATCAACCCACCAATCAGCCGGCCAGCACCAATCCGCAGACACCAGGTACTATTGATCGGGTACAAACCGTGACAACCGAAGCCTACGAATACATTGAGCCAGAAACTTCATACGCGAAACAAGCCTTACTAAACCTTACTTCAGCGAACTCCTTTCATTCGCGCATGGTGATCCCTGGCCTCCAAGAAGATGTCATCGCTGATTTGGTTTTTGTAAAAGACCAAGGCATGCGTGGCACACTCACGATCCCAGGTGACCAAGGCACGACCATTTCAGAAATTTACCTCACCCAAAAAGAAGTGCTCTTTAAGCAAGGCTCCAAAGCCTGGGAGAATATCAGCGGCACCCAAGAAGCCACCGAGCTCACCGCCTCATTGAACGGCTCATTTAGTTTTGGTGAAGAAGATGATTTTATCTTAAACGGCTCTGAACAGTTTATAGGCAAGAGCTCTGGTGCTGGATGCACCATTTATCGCTTTAGACAGGTCACAGCGGATGGCAGATTACAGCCATTCTCGGTCTGTATCACCCCGCAAGATCTACCAACCTATGTTGAGATCGATACCAAGACACCAAGACCGATCCGTATCGATTATTCAGATGTGAACGGTGTGGGCTCGATTCAACGTCCTCAAATCTAAGAACAAGGGATTGACCCGTCATGAGGCCGATGGTATGGTTTTAGCAGTCTCGTTGCACGAGTGCTAAACACTATGATCCCCCAAAATCTCACCAGAAAAAGCCAAGAAGCCCTCAATACCGCCCAGCAAATCGCCGTAAACAATGGCCACCCTGCCCTTGAGGCGGCCCATCTTTTAGCTGGTCTTTTTACCCAAGAACAAGGCATTGTGCCGGCGCTCTTGAAATCCATTGGAGTTGATCCTGGCCACTTTCGTAGCCAACTTGAAGAGGCTCTCTCTCGCTATCCCCGCGTTCGCAATGGACAGGTCGGGCAACTTTTTTTAGCGGACAATATCAACCAGGTCTTTCAAGCGTCTGGCGAAATCGCCAATGGCTTTAAAGACGCCTTTATCTCAACCGAACATCTTTTACTCGCCATCGCTCGCGGTAAAGATGATGCTGCGGCGATATTGCGTGCCAATCAGGTGACCGAAGAAGCTATTTTGAAAGCGCTTAAAACGGTACGCGGCTCGGTCACGGTCGATAGCCCAGAACCAGAAGCTGCCTATCAAGCCCTCGAAAAATACTCGCGCAATCTCACCTCACTCGCCCGCCTCGAAAAACTCGACCCTGTCATTGGTCGCGATAGCGAGATCCGCCGCGTGATGCAGATTCTTTTGCGCCGCACCAAGAACAATCCGATATTGATCGGTGAAGCCGGTACCGGTAAAACCGCCATCATCGAAGGCCTCGCGCAACGCATTGTTGCCGGCGATGTCCCAGAATCCCTCAAAGAAAAAGAGGTGATGGCTTTGGATATTGGTTCGCTCGTAGCCGGTACCAAGTTTCGCGGTGAATTTGAAGAACGCTTAAAAGCCGTAATGCGTGAAGTTGAAAACTCCAGCGGTAAAATCATTTTGTTCATCGACGAGATCCACACCCTTGTCGGCGCTGGCGCCTCGGGTGAAGGCGGCACGCTCGATGCGGCAAACATGCTAAAGCCTGCCCTTGCTCGTGGAGAGCTACGCGCCGTTGGTGCAACGACGCTTCAGGAGTATCAAAAACATATTGAAAAAGATCCTGCCCTCACACGCCGCTTTCAGCCGGTTTTTGTGGACGAGCCAAGCGAAGAAGATGCCCTCGCGATTTTGCGTGGCATTAAAGATAAATACGAAGTGCATAATGGC
>CALMET010000134.1 GCA_937863195.1 uncultured bacterium | reverse complement strand
TGAAGAACCTTCGCCCAATGCATTCTCATTCAATTCGCCTTATGGCGCGTGTCAGACCTGTAACGGTATCGGTACTGAGTCGCTTTTTTCTGAAGAGATTTGTCCGGCGTGTGAAGGTGCGCGTTTGCGCAAAGAAGGACTCTTCGTTTGGATTGATGGTAAAAGCATTGTTGAAGTCACGAACTTGCCAATCAACGAAGCGGCAGACTTCTTTTTGAAGCTATCTCTTGATCCGACGGCAATGTCGATTGCTGAACCGGTGATGCGTGAAGTGCTCTCGCGTTTATCGTTTTTGTTAGACGTAGGTCTCGAATACCTCACGCTCAATCGCACCGCTGGTACTCTTTCTGGTGGTGAGGCGCAGCGTATTCGTCTTGCTTCGCAAATCGGCTCACATCTTGTGGGAGCATTGTATGTTTTGGATGAACCGACCATCGGTTTGCATCAACGCGACAATAAACGCTTGATTGATACGCTTTTGAAACTTCGTGATCTTGGTAATACCATTATCGTTGTTGAGCATGACGAAGATACGATTCATGCCGCGGATCACCTAGTCGATATTGGTCCAGGCGCTGGCGTTCATGGTGGTTATATTGTGGCCGAAGGTGCCATGCCGAAGGTTTTAGAGAATCCTGATAGTTTAACCTGTGCGTATTTGCGCGGTGATAAAAAGATCAGTTATCCGCATAAACGCCGACCTGCGGCAAAAGCGTTTTTAGAAGTCAAAAAAGCCACGGAGAACAATTTGAAAAACGTGAATGCGAAGATTCCGCTTGGTCGCATGGTTTGTGTTACGGGTGTTTCTGGTTCGGGTAAGTCGACGCTTTTGATTGATGTGATGTATCGCGAGCTTGCGCGTCATTTAAATGGTGCAACGACAAAGCCAGGTGCTCACGGTGGCATTGAAGGGATGGATTGGATCGACAAGGTTGTCGATGTTGATCAAAGCGCTATTGGCCGCACGCCACGCTCAAATCCAGCAACCTATACCGGTATTTGGAATCACGTTCGTGAGCTCTATTCGAT
Organism: uncultured bacterium; assembly: GCA_937863195.1. Next base: position 3,353 of record CALMET010000134.1, on the reverse strand, counting down.
GACGCCAGAAGCCCGTATTCGTGGTTATAAGGTTGGTCGTTTCTCCTTTAACGTCCCAGGTGGACGTTGTGAACATTGCGAAGGTAATGGCCAGATCGCTATTGAGATGCACTTCTTGCCGACCGTGTATGTGCCTTGCGATGTTTGTAAAGGTAAGCGCTTTAACCGCGAAACACTCGAAGTGACGTATCGCGAAAAAAATATTTGGGATGTATTGAATATGACGATTGAAGAAGCCAGCCATTTCTTCCGCGACATTCCAGTCGTGCATGATCGAACCAAGGTACTTGAAGAGGTTGGTCTTGGTTATTTGAAGCTCGGCCAAAGCGCTACCACGCTTTCAGGTGGTGAGGCGCAGCGTATTAAGCTTTCAAGTGAACTCGCGAAGCGTGATACTGGCCGTACGTTCTATCTTCTTGATGAGCCGACAACGGGTCTACACTTTGAAGATATCCGCAAACTTCTTGAAGTGCTTCATCGTCTCGTGACACGTGGTAATACCGTCGTCATCATTGAACATAATCTCGACGTCATTAAAAACGCTGACTATATCATCGATATGGGTCCTGAAGGTGGTGATAAAGGCGGTACTATCGTCGCCCAAGGTACGCCAGAAGAAGTCGCCAAGAACCCAAAGAGCTGGACGGGTAAGTATTTGAAAGAAGTGTTGAAGAAGCGCTAACCGTCACGCCATTCGCAGAAATACGTTATACTACTTACATATGCCTCAAGAACTCACCAAGAAACCGCTAAGCAATCGCAATAAATGGCTTTGGAGCACAATCATCTGGCTTGTCATGGTATTGATCTTTTCGCTTATCAATCTCTTTATCTACATCTCAAAATCCGCGGCTGGCACGGGTGTGATGCAATATCTCACGGTTGGATTTGAAGGGTTTATGTCCATGATCAAGCTCTTACTTGTATTGCCTGCGATGTGGCTTGTGGCCATTACTCAGCTCGTCACGGGTAGCGACAGCATCTTCAAGGGTGCTGAGCTCGGTATGACGGGTTTTCTCTGGGCAACGCCATACGTCTTCATCCCGCTCTCGTACTGGATTATCGGGAAGGTGAGTAAGAAATCCTAATCATCCCTTCTTAAGCTTTCTCCGCCTGCGCTTTGCTTGGCACCTCTTTCACTTCGTGAAAAAGGGGATAGGGATTTGCAAACAAGTATAAAAATCCTTAACTCCCTGTTCACGAAGTGAAAAGGGATACCCCGCGCGAAGCAAGGGGAGGGAAAAGTATGTTGCCACCCTACATCCGCATCAAAAACGATGCTTTACCGGATACTCCCGGTGTCTATCTCATGAAAGATGCTCGTGGGAAGATTTTGTATGTGGGAAAGGCGGTGAATTTGAAGCGTCGTGTCAATCAGCACTTTGAACGTCCGCATGGACCGTTTATCGAAGAGATGACGCCACTCGTGCGTGAGATTGATTATGTCGAAAAGAAAACGGCGATTGAAGCGCTGATTCTTGAAGCGAATCTCATCAAATTACATTGGCCAAAATATAATGTGCTGCTCAAAGATAATAAGAGCTTCATGTATTTGGTCATTACGGATGAAGAGTATCCGCGCCCTCTCTTAAAACGCGCGACGGATTTGCTTCCTGAAGAAGAAAAAACGTCACTCGCGATTTTTGGGCCGTATCTCTCAGCACGCTCGTTGCGCGTGGCTTTGGACTTGGTACGAAAAGTCTTTCCATGGTCAACGTGTCTTCCGCCTAAACCCCCTTCCACAAATGTGGGAAGGGGGCAGGGGGTAGGGGGTGCCAAGGCCTGTTTTGATTATCAAATCGGCCGTTGCCCGGGTGTTTGTGTTGGCAAGGTTGATGCAAAAACCTATAAGCAGGGGATTCGTCATTTGATGAAGTTTTTTGAAGGCAAAAAAGAAGAGATTGTGAAGGCGATGACAAAAGAGATGGAGAAGTTGGCAAAGGCAGAGCGTTTTGAAGAAGCGGCAAAGATTCGCAATCAGCTTTTCTCACTCGAACATATCCAAGATATCGCGCTCTTAATGCGAGATGAACCTGAAGCGCGCACCGTTAAACGCGCTGAAGGCGAGATTGACGTGTATGGCCGCATTGAGGGCTATGATATTTCGCATATTAGCGGTACGTCGCAGGTGGCGAGTATGGTGGTGTTTCAAAATGGCGCACCGGCAAAAGCGCAGTATCGCAAGTTTAAAATCAAAACCGTTGAAGGCTCTAATGACGTTGGCTCTTTGCAAGAAGTGCTGACGCGTCGCTTAAAGCATGATGAATGGCCTTTGCCACAGCTTTTTTTGATTGATGGAGGTAAGCCGCAGGTGCATGCGGTTGAAGAAATCATGCGTCAGAATGGTGTCATAGTACCGGTAGTGGGGATGGCAAAAGGTCCAGAGCGCAAGCGTACCGATCTCATTTGCTCGGATCTCAATCCATCGCTTTGCCAATTGCTTGAGCCGCATATCGATTTGTTTACCCAGGTTCGTGACGAATCGCATCGTTTTGCCATTACCTTTCATCGCAAAGTAAGAAGTGAGGCATTTGTTGGTAAAAAATCCCCCGCGAAAAAGAAACGCAAATAAGGTATAATCCGGCCATGCCAGAGTTGTCGCTCTTTGTATGGTGGCTGATTGGAGGTGTCTCCAGCCTCTTTTTGTTATTGGCGATTTATCTCTACTTTTTTTCGTATCGTCCGAGAGCCGTTGAAAACTGTGAGATTGTTTCGAATGATGAGCGTAAGACATTACCTGCCGGCAAGACGCTCAAAGTCATGACCTGGAACCAAGAATTTTTTGGCGGGCGCAATCACGTGTATTTTTTTGACTTGCCCATGGATAAAGGTAAGCGCATCACGGTTGAAGAAGCTGAGATGAAGCGTAATCGTGATCATTTGATTAAAGTGGTGAAATCTGAAAGTCCGGATGTTTTGCTTCTACAGGAGGTAGACGAAGGTTCTTCGCGCACGCGTTATCACGATCAAGAAGGGGAGTTGGCGAAGAAGCTGAAAGATTATCCGTACCGAACGTCGGCCTATTATGTGAAGTCGGCATTTCATCCACATCGCCATATTTTGCGGCCATGGAGAATGAAGCTCGTGATTTTTTCGAAGTATTCGATTGACGAGGCAAAGCGTTATCAACTTGCCGTGAAGCCTGCGCTTTGGATCGTGCGCCTATTCTATCTAAAACGCTGCGTGCTCGAAGCGCGGATCCCGTTAAGCAAAGGCGGTCATCTCTCGGTGATGAATACGCATCTTGATGCTTATGCTCAGGGCTCGAATACGATGGCAAAACAAGTGAAGGGCGTTAAGCGATTGCTTGATGAGCGCACCGAGGCAAAGGCTCCATGGGTGCTTGGTGGGGA
>CALMET010000133.1 GCA_937863195.1 uncultured bacterium | reverse complement strand
CAACCTCTACCAAGGTATTCGTATTGGTATCGATTACGCTCACATCATCTGAATTTGTATTAGCGACATAAAGAAAATCACCACCGAACTCAGCAAAAAAAGGCTGATCTCCAACAGCGATAGATGTAGTAAGCGTTTGTGTAACTGTATCAATGACATCGACAGAGTCCCCAATATAGTTCGGTAGGTAGAGCGTTGTCCCGATTAAATTTGGACTATAACCACCAACGTTAGTAACAATAGTACTCGTTAATGTATCAGTTAACGTATCAATAATTGGGATACTCGGCGAACCGTAGTGCAATGTATAAAGGTCTGTACCGACAAGAAATATCTCAATTGAACCCTGAGGTGTAACAATGGTGGTTGCGACGGTATCAGTAACAGAATCGATCACGGCGATATTGCCGCTATTTTGCTTTGCAACATAGACCTTTGTTCCAACGGCGACTAAAGATACCGGACTAGGACCGATCGGAATCGTTGTAATAACTGTTTTCGTAACAGTATCAATTACCGAGACGCTACCGGCATTATAATTCGTAACATAGAGCTTTGTACCAACTAAACCATATGAACGATCACTATTGCTAAGACCGGTTACGATTGAGTTTGTCACGGTCTTCGTCACGGTATCAATAACCGAGATCGTACTTGAACCAACGTTAGTAATATATATATCCGTACCCACGAGATAACCACCCCACGGCGATGCCGATGGAGATGGGCCGATAATAATAGTGTTAGAAACAGTATTTGTTAGCGTATTAATGACTGATACTCTGCCGTTGCCTGAGTTCGTGACATAGAGATCAGTACCTACAACAATAGGATCACCAACTGGGTTTGACCCAACAGAAATCGTTTGAACAACTTGATGTGTATTCGTATCAATGACAGTGACATTGCTGTTAAAGCGATTTAATACATATATGTTCTGACCACTTCTAGCCATGTATTGAGGAAAATTCCCAGCACCAATACTGTAGGATATCGCAGACTCCGCCGACTTGCGCGTCGCAAGAATGCCGGCAACGGCAAGAACGACCAGAGCCGCAGCCATGGCAAGAAGGTGTTTTCTGTATCGCATAAAAAACATGTGGGATTTTGGCATAGTGTAGCACATGAGCCATAAAAACGGATACAAAAATCCCTCGCATTCAACGAGGGATTTTCTGATGGTGCCCAGGGCGGGACTCGAACCCGCACGCCATTTTCAGACCAGGGATTTTAAGTCCCTTGCGTATACCATTTCGCCACCCGGGCTTGGGCGCCATTCAATCATCCTTTGCGAGCTTTGTCACGGGCTCGCTGGTGATTAAGTAACGACTCGTAAAGAATGGGTAAAAACGACAAAACGATGATCGCTATAATAACGGTACCAAAATACTCTTGGACAATGGGCAGATTACCAAAC
>CALMET010000132.1 GCA_937863195.1 uncultured bacterium | reverse complement strand
AGAGATCGATCTCACGCGTGCTGAAGCTCAGACGATTGAGAGACCGATTGGGTTGAAGAAGGTTGAGGTGGTGGGGGATCTACCGATACAGGGTCCGACAATGATGAATGGCTAAAAACATGACAATCAATATGATGAGATATAGAAAACACTTTTTTGCCATGGCCCTTGCCTTGGTCACGGTTGCGACGGTTGGTACGCTCGTCACGCAAAAAATGGCAGAATCTGCGACGTCTTACAGTATTAGCGTGGGGGACTTTCCGCAGTATACGACCCTTGTTGGTACCAAGCTTTATGCCATGAACCGTTTTGGGAATACGGTATCCGTGATTGATACGAACACGTATGCCGTTATTGCCACGGTCCCCGTTGGGACCTCGCCGATTGAATCGACGCTCGTTGGAACGAATCTTTATGTTGCAAACTTTGGAGCAGGTACCGTCTCGGTTATTGATACGACGACGGATACCGTTACAGCAACTGTTACTGTTGGTTCCCAGCCTCTCACGTCGACCTTAGTAGGGACCGACCTTTATGTGGATAATTATAATGCGAATACCGTATCTGTTATCGACACCCTCACTAATACCGTGACGGCGACAATTACTACAGGTGGCGGCACAAAGCGTTCAGTATTAGTGGGTAGTAGGCTCTATGTGACGAATTATGGACCAAATACCCTCTCTATTATCGATACGAATACAAAAACCGTTATTCAAACCGTTACGGTATGTACCGACCCTGTTCACATCGTTGCTTTAGGAAGTAATATCTATATATCGTGTAATAATGCCACGGTCAGCGTTTTTGATACAAATACCAACACCGTAACGGCAACGATCCCGGTCACGTATTTAGCAGGTGAGATGGCTTTTGTGGGTACGGATCTCTATGTTACGCATGGTAATCACACATTTGTTACGGTGATTGATACGTTGACGAATACCGTCACCAACGTCATTACGGTGGGAGGGGGTCCAGTGGGACTTTATTTGGTCGGTACTAGTCTCTATATTACCAATAGATTGACGGATAATGTCTCTGTCATTGATACCGTTACAAAAACTGTGATAGCGACGGTAGTAGTGGGTGATTTACCATTTGACCTGGCTTTAGTCGGTTCATATCTCTATATATCGAATCCTTCTAGTGACAATATTTATATCATCGATACCAATACGAATACGTTGGTTGAAATCGGTAAGCCGCTTCTTCTCTCTGCTAGCGCCGCAGCAAATATTGTTACCGTTACCTATGACGAAAATCTTGATGCAGGGTCGGTGCCAGCGACGAGTGAATTTGCTCTCACGGTTGATGGTACGCCGGTGGCTATCACCGGCGTGGTTATCGTGGGTTCAACGGTTGAGCTGACCCTTGCCTCAATCCCTGCTGTGGGTAGTACCGTCTTATTAGATTATACCGCCCCCATCGCCGGACGAGTCCAAAAACCTAACGGCAATGCGGCTGATTCGTATACAGACGAGCCCGTGACCGTGATGCCTTGTAATATGGTTTCTCTCGGGTCATTCCCGTGGCATGCTGCCGTCTCAGGTCAGGAGGTCTACATAGCGTCGGGTAGCAATGGGGTTTCGGTATTGGACACGCTTACACGAACAATATCGGCAACGATTCCTATCCCGCCAGACGCTGTACGTGTTATTGCGGCGAATAATGCTGTCTACGCATTTGATGCAAGTGGTTATTCAATGCATGTTATTGATACGAACTCAAAACTCGTGATTGATACCCTCCCGCTTTTAGGAGGATCCGTT
>CALMET010000131.1 GCA_937863195.1 uncultured bacterium | reverse complement strand
CCATCAGAGCAAAGCCATGCGCTGGAGACTTATAAGCCACCCAGCCAAAGAGCACGACTAGCAAAACCGTGAGCACACTATTCGTTTGCGGAAAGACGCGTGCGATCACGGCCGCAAGTAAAAGCACTCCGAGCCAAGTAGCGAAGAAAAGCGCTTCACCTAACCAAGATTTTTTACGTGGTGCGAGTGCATGTTTTTCACGAATGATTTTGTCCGCCTTGAGATACCAGGCGATAAAAGCAGGCGTCCAACCTATAGCATGCCATGGCACGTCATACGCGAATGATGGCAACCAACGACTCATCCCCGCGGCTTTGCGCTCTTGAAAAACCATGAGCTCACGATCGATCCAAATACCTTTTTTGCCTTGTGCCGCGAGCTGCAAAAAATAATCCCAGTCTTGAAACTTCTTTAAGGATTCATCAAAGCGAATCGCCGCACTTTTGCGAATGAGCACACTCGTATGAATATAGTTCTTTTCTTTGAGTGCCTCCGTGTCATATGGACGGCTCTTAAAAGCCTTAACGCCAAAACGAAAATTTGGATAGGCGAAGCTGGCTTCAGGATGGGCTCCAAGGATCGAGAGCAGAACCTCGAGAGCATCCGCCGGCAAGTCGGCGTCAGAATCTAAAAAGACCATGAACTCACCTTTTGCTAGGTCTAAGCCGGTATTGCGGGCAACGGGTGCACCACGGTTTTCGTCGAAGCGAATAAGCTTGGCGGGATAAGAGACGCCGTCTAAATCTTCTTGCTGCACGACATCAATAGAACCATCGTCTACCACGATGACCTCAAGAGATTTTTCGGTTTGTTTTTCAAGTGACGCCAAACAGGCGCGGAGTTCTGCTCGATGTTCGAGAACTGGGATCACGATTGAGATCTTTGGCGTCATAGGTTTTTACAATTGCGAAATCCAGGTTCGCAAAATACGCGCACGGTCCTCCCAGCGAAAATCTTTGAGCGCACGTTCGCGTGCTGCTTCACCTAAACGCTTTTTCAAATGCGTATCTTTACGCAATGCTTCGATCGCATCAGCGATGCGACGCGGATGATGCGGATCAACAAGCAAACCCGTGACACCGTCGAGCACGGCTTCTGGCACGCCACCGCTATTGCCGGCGATCGCGACCAAACCAAACAAGGCGGCTTCTAAAAACACGATGCCAAAACCTTCAATATCATCTTCTTCTTCACGCACGGGGAGCGCGAATAAATCTGCCGCGGCATACCATTCATGCTTTTCTTGATCGGATGTATTGGATACAAATTGTACTCGTTTGCCAAAATGCTGAGCGTGACGATCGAGACGTTCGCGGTCTGAGCCATCACCGAGAATCACCAACCTAATCGAAGGGTCCACAAAACTCATGGACTCGATCAAGCGATCGATCCCTTTGCGTGGCACGAGACGAGCCACCGATAAGACAAGTAACTCCCCTGCCTCGACGCCGAGCTTGGCGCGTGAAGCGGTTTTTTCTGGTAATTTAATCTCTTGCTCGACGGCAGGCAAAAGGACTCTGAAGGGCTGCCCTTTGATAATCGAATGCACCTCTTCACCCGCACGCTGTGAGTTCACGAGCACGAGCTTGGCTCGCTTCAATACCTGGCGAAAGAGCCAACGCTTCATCGGGGTCTTTTTGGCCAAGCGGACATCTAAGCCATGCAATAATACGATGTATGGCAATCCGCCGAGGCAGCGAGCGATGAGAGCTGCGGTCCCCAGTGGCAATACATGACTAACCATCACGCCCTCAAAGCCACGGCTGCGCATGAGCCAGATCTGAATGATCGACATCCACCATCCAAAAGGACCAGGGACAAAGAGACGCACCTTCTCAGCTGGAGCATCTACCGAGACGGGGTGGGTGCGGTCCACAAAAACGGTTACCGTCGCCTCACCGAGAGCTTTGGCGAGATTCCAGAGGTAGCGGGCAACGCCGCCTTGTTGCGGAGGGTAGTCGAGGGTAACGAGGGCGATTTTCTTCATACTAGATCGTTTCATTAGGTTTGGCCCCTTCATAACGCTTTAACAACCAGTCGGCAACGCGCTTCACGTCGGCGATGGTCACTAATCTGACAGCGATATTCATGATTAAGGCGAAGAGACCGGCGCCAGCGGTAATGATGAGCGGATGAAAGAGTCCACTCGTCCAATCGACGAAAAGCCAAATACCCACAGCCACAATCGCGCCTTGAAGGTGCAGGCGTGCCCAAGGCAACCAATCGATCTCTTTGCGCACAAACCACACACCGAGGCCATAGAGCGTGATAAAGCTCGCCAAGGCAGACCACGCGGCACCTATGGCACCCATTTCAGGGATGAGAATCCAGTTCATGCTGGCATTAATCACCATTGCGATACCCATCGCTGATGTTTTTTGCGCGGCACGATGCGTTGCATTCAGCATTGATCCAATTGGGAAGTCCAAGAAAATCGGGATAAGCACCCAAGCCAAGACCTGCAAGATCGCCACCGAAGTGAAATAAGCTTCACCATACAGGAAAGGCACAAGCACCGGCGCCAATGAGGCTAAGAGTGCCGCCATCGACACACCGAACAGCGTCATAAGACGCAATGAACCCATTAACAAGGCATTAAGGGATTCTTTCTCGTGTCGTGCTGCATGACTCATGCTCGGATACAACGCTGCCACAAAAGCCATCGGCAAGAACTGCAACGCATACGTGAGCTTGTAGGCCACGGCATATTCACCCAAAGCCGCGTCACCGTGAAAATGGTGGATGATTTGTGAGTCGATATACGAATAAATCTTCACAAAGATGCCAGACAACCCAAACGGAATCGCCATGATAACCATGTCGCGCATGGTGGCGCCTCTCCCCTCTTTTGGCAGCAAAGATAAGTGACGTAAGATGTTTAAACTCCAAATGACATTCCAGGTGCTGGCAATCAATAGCGCTGTGACAAGTCCAAAGACACCAAAACCAAAGTAGGCTGCCGTTACACCACTAAGCGCTGCGGCAGATTGGCCGACCAACATCCCGATGGCTTCAAAGCGCAGATCACGATGGCCGCGAATCACACCGTAGAATAGGGTCGACAATGAATCCGCCGACATGACGAGACATGAGACCATGAGTGCCCAAATCTCCATATCGCGCAAACCGTTCAACCAACCGTAGGTTAAAGCGACGGCACAGGCGATAGGGATCAGAAACGCTTTCAAGCGCAAGGCAAAACGAAAAAACCGGCTCCCGAGCACCGCATCACGCGCGCTCTCTCGAATAATGACCGACGTCAGACCCAAATCCGTAAAGGTAACAAAAATCGACGTAATCGAGACAACATGAAAATACGCACCCGTCACTTCTTTGCCGACGAGGCGCGCGATCCAGGTAAACGCTAAAAACGACAATACCTTTTGGGCCGCGTTTCCGACCATGAGCAATGCGGCATTTCTTGCCACTGAAGCCGCTTGAGACATGCCTACAGGGTATAGAAAAACCCCTCCGAGTGGAAGGGTTTTTGTATTTTAATCATTCTTTTCACTTGCTTTTAGCACCGTTGAGATAGTCTTCATTTTTTTGCCAAATAGCTTGCCTATCTCACTGATAGAGCCGCTACTCACGAGCTCATGAACCTTGGCAGCCTCTTCGGATGTCAGCTCACCCTTGGCAACGACTTCATTGAGGTTACTACTTAACTCAGTCAGTGAATACTCTGTCGTTTTTGATTCTTTTTTGCCTTTTTCAATAGCTGCGGCCGTAGAGAGTATTACTTGCTCGTTTTGCAAACCACGTAAATACGTTTCTAACTTCTTTTTGTCTAATCCCTGAACGGATGCGAGCTCATTGCTAATGACCTCAAGTGATTCTGCATTACTCTTTGATGTAAGTAGAAATCCAAAGTTCGAGAGATTTGGCGCTCCATCCTCGCGAAAAGACGCCGCCGTATCAATATACGATGCAAATAACGCTAACTGTTTATGCTCTTCACCTAATTCACCAAAGAGCTTCTTATAGGTATCTGGCTTCACTTTTTCGAATTGGTAGGCGGCTTCGTGCAACTCAATAGCCTTTAAAATCTCTGGTTCAACGACACCCTCATATTCATCGCCGACATGCTCGGCACCATGTTCGCCATGTTTTGCGCTTTCTGTTTTGCGACCATTCTCGTTTTCAATACCCTGATGGTAATAAGAAACGCCTTTTATATCCTGACTTGAAAAAAATTCTGCCATACGCGATGGATCGCTTAACTCTTCTTGGCTCAGACCTAACTCTGATCCTAACTCCTCAAGATTCCCCTCCCAGGCGCGGCCTTTCTTCTCACCTTCTTTTGGATTCCATTGGATACGTAACAGGTCTGGCTTACTGATATCATGCAAAAAAACATACTTCTTTAGCGTATCACCATAGGTAGAGACCAAGCCCTCAAATGAGGTGCGTGTTGCCTCCGGGAGCGCCTCTCCACTCTCACCTCGGCCAAAACCTTCGATGACTTCTATCATTCTATTCAAGTGCGTATCCATTAGAATACCTTCGTTATGATATTCACCCCATTGCGGGACATTAAAACTGCGTGTGATTTTTTCACGAAGACCTTGAAATTCTTCACCAGAAAAAAGACGCTCTACTTCTGCGTTCAACTTCTCAAGACGTTCTGATCGCTCTTCTTTTTCTGTTTTGATGCGCTCAGGCGTAAGATAGTTCTCGCTTTTGCGCACCTCACCTTGCTCATT
>CALMET010000130.1 GCA_937863195.1 uncultured bacterium | reverse complement strand
GATCAGCGCCTTTCAGCAGATCGGTCTGTTCGATGGCATCTGGTACTCCTCCGGCGCAAGGCCTCAGATGATGAGCCTTCTCGCAGGTCAGCCAGCGGCAGCGGCGATGCAGAACTTCTCCCATCCCATGACGGTGGAGTTCTCGTTCGAGCCCACACCATACGTCATGGTGATCTCGGTTAATCGCCGAGAAGTTCTCGCCTTCGAAAACGGCCAGGCACTGACGAGCGTCCACCAGACGCGAAACGGTGGCTACTGTGTCCGGGGTGCAATCCCCGCTGGCACAAACGGCACATTCTCGATGCAAGTCGAGGGCAACTCGACGGTCATCAACCTCGAAGTGTCGTGCTACCTGCCCACACCAAGCGGTGTGATCGGTGCGCCCGTATCAACAAAGCGGTTTCCCTACTCGTTGCCCGCAACGATGCAGGCGAATCGCCCCATTACCATCGATCAGTTCGACTGCGGAATTTGATCTGGTAATACTCTGAACGAAGTCCGGTGACTCTCTTGAGAACTCTCAAGATGATGTCCCGGGCTTTTTTCGTACCAAAAAACCGCCCGAAGGCACGTCGCTCGCGAGCGAACGTGCCGAAGGCGGTTTTTATTTGCACTCAATTACGTCAAATTAGCTAGCTGACCGATAACGAAGTTGGAGATCGCATATGCCGAGACAATGATTACGAGACCAATAACCGCATTTTTGATACGGGTCTTGGCAGTCGTAACACCTTTGTCGTCGCCACCCGCGCTCATCCATTCCCAACCCGCGAGGATCACATAGAAGAGAAGGACGATACCCATGAAACCAAGGACCACATTGATAATGGTACCAATGATTTGAGGGAGGGTGTTGCTAGAAGTGATACCTGCCTCGTTGGCAACGGAATTTAATTGATTGCCTGCCGCACCACCTGTTCTGAATGGGCTATTGGCATTTCCTTGGGCATGAACAGCCGTGCCGGCAAGAGCCGTACCAACTGTCGTGCTAGCAAGCACGGCACGTGTGAGAAGTGATTTCATAAAAAGATTGTAAGAAATTAAGGTGTGTCCAACTGACCGGTACCCGATGGTGGAACATACGGATTCGGCTCAAGGATTGTCGCCGGGTCTGGCGTCGGAGTCGTTGGAGCTGGATTACCAATGTTCCCCAAGGTTTCAATAACGAAGGCTGCGAACGCGTAGGAAACGGCGATGACCACAAGGCCAGCGACCGCATTCTTTATCATCGACTTCGCGTTCTTCACGTCGTCTTCTTTTTCGGCGGTCATCCACTTGAAGCCAGCGTACATGACGATGAGCAACAGGACGACGCCAAGAAAACCAAGAACGATATTTATCACGTTCGCAATAATGGTAACAACACATGCGGTGCCCGAGCAACCAGAGGTAAGCCCGGTGCCGGCTGCTGCCGCGGTTAAGCCGGTATTTGCCGGATTAAGCTGGGCAAAGGTGACCGCCGGCATGGCAAGCAGTATTGCCGCCACGAATGCGAACAATGTCTTGAAGGTTCGTTTCATGGATAGAGAGTGCCGGCGGTGCGCCGGATTACATAACGAGAAGACTCAACTTACGTGGTCGTCGCTTCGAGCAATTGGCCAATAACGAAACCGGTAATAGCCCATGCTGAAAGGATGATAGCAAGACCAATAATGCCCGAAGTGATAAGCTTTTTAGCTTCATCGGTTTTAGTGTCGTTGCCACCCGATACCATGTACTTAAAGCCACCGATCAAAACAATAACGACTGAGATAAGGCCAAGAAAACCGAGCGCAACGTTGATGATGCGGGCAGCGGTCTGACGAACGTCACCAGAACCGAGTCTGATGTCGTTTTGAATGGCGTTCACACCGAGCGCGTTAGCGTCTAGGGGTTGTTGTGCGAAGGTGACAGCTGGCAATGCTGTGGCGGCTGCAATAGCAGTCGTTGCAAGCAATGCAGCGAATTTCTTAATACGAGGGGTCATGCGTAATTCACCTCCTTTCTCATGTAGAATTGGATCGTCCGACTGAATGTTGAGACGACACAAAAAGTATAACACAAGCGTATAAGAATCTGTAGATAACGACGGTTAAAAACCGTCACCCCGGCCTAGGGGCACGTCGGATCAACAATCCATCTATCATTTACGTACCGTTCTCCACGTAAACAGCCAGCATCAGCAGAGTCATCAGGTGTATCATCGTCAGCCTCGGTTGTTGGGGCATCTCTTAAAACGCTATTACCCAAGGTAAAAATCGAGGTCACGATCGTATAAGACAATCCGACAATGATCATGCCTATAACGGCATTTTTAAGTGTTGTTTTTGCCGCTGAGACCTGCGAAGCACTTTTACCTGGAGTTGTACCATTTGCTGCAAATTGACTCCCAGCCGTCATCCATTGAAAACCACCGTAGATCAGCATCACTAAAAATATCGCACCCACAATCCCCAAGGCAAAACTGATCAAGCGACCAATAAAATCAGGGACCGACACCATGTCCACTGGGCTATCATAACCAAACTCTGAAGGGGCGCGAAAGGTTGGCGATTCTTGGCCTCCCGTAGTCTGTCGTTGATCAGCTGCTGCCGGTGTCGTAGGTGCAGGGGCTGGCGTACCTTGAGCAGAGACAAAAGACCCTTGAAACGCGAGTCCAACCAAGGTGACAACCAAGATAAGAAGTTTCTTCATATTAGCGCAAAAGACTAAAGAATGTGGCGATAATCGTGTACGAGAACATCAGCAACAAAATACCGAGCGTGGCATTCTTGAGAATCATTTGCGCATCCGCAACGTTTTTCGAATCTCCGCCAGCGGTCATCCATTTGATACCTCCGTAAACAAACATGAGCAATGCGCCAGCACCAACGGTACCCATGATCATATTGATCACGCGATTAATAATATCGACGATGGTTGATGCACCCGCTAAAGGATTGAACAAACGCACAGGACCCGTGGGAGCCGTTGGCCCAGGACCGGCAGCTGGCGCATCTGCCTTTGGGGCACACGTATCGGGATCGCGTTCAGCTTGATAGGTAGATTCAAATCCACCGACGGTGCCCCGTAATGAAGTGCAGAGAGCCGAACATTCGGCCTGAGTAACCATTGCGACGTCTGTATGACCTAAATGGTCACTCAGGATCAGAGGAGAAGTAACATGATTATTGCAGGCGAATCCACCATCGACTGGCTCGCGACACCAACAGTAATTACCACACATGTTTGGCCCGCTGCGTGCCGCGTAGTTACCCGTACTATCAAAATGTCTGCTAACGGATCCTCGCGATCTGCAAAGATCTGTACATGCCGTCTGACTTGCTACGTATTGGCCTTCTATCGCTACACATGCACCGATTGTCACCGAGCTTGCGCACCAACACTTGTTCAAATTTGTACAAGCGATAACCTCTAAATCGTCCAAATCTGTAGTATCAGCGTATCTAGCCGGGTATCCGCGCAAATTCGTATTACCGTGAGTCGCGCATTGCGTGCAGCAATCAGTTTCACTTAGCGAGGAAAATTGTGCTTGATTACCACATTTACAAATAGACGCTTCAACAGGCGCAGGCACTATCACCATCAAGCTGAAACTTGCAACAAAAAGAAATAAGAGCTTTTTCATAAGTTGAAATATCACGGCGCAGGATAAGTATTGGCGACACCTGGCTCACAACAATAAGAAGTATCACCTGGGCAAAGATTTGACGTATTGTTCGCCGATGGACGGCAACCGTGACGATTTAACGCTTCAGAATACTCTGCGTAGTTTTCCTTTGATGGTATGCCTGTTACCGTTTGGCAGGTATATCCACTTGGTTGCCCATTCACTTCTTCTTCGCAGGTATTGCCGCGAGACTCCGTGCCAGAATCAGTACCACCACGAAGATTATTATAAACAAAGGTCGTCGCAATACCCGCAAGAGCAATAATTGCCATCCCGATCGATGCTTTAACGAGCGAATCTTTTGCGGATTTTACCGCGCTCGCATCCCAAGCAAAAAAGATATAGCGAAAACCTGAAATTACAAAGACAAGTAAGAAAATCGCCCCAGAAATACCAAATAAGAAATTCGCAAAATTCACCCCCATTCTCACAATATCATCTAACCCGCATTTACCATCAGAGACACAAGCGGGCAATGCTAAGCGACCAACACCTCCTTCTTGTCCAACGGTGCCAGGACCTGCTGGCGCATCTGATTCACCTCCACCTACCGTTGGAGCCGTACCAATACCAGGGACGCAACAAAGCACATTAGCCCCGCCAGCACAGAGTCCGCTCACACATTTTGATTGCTTATCAGAAGCTGATAATTGTGAGGTGTTTTGACAGGTATAAGCATCGGCCTGCAGGCCAAGAGTGCCCGCCTGCGCAACAACCGATTGAATCTCTTCAGGCGTGCCGCCGGTATTTGGAGGATTCGTACCACAGACTTGCCCAAGCGTTGCCGTGGCCGCAAAAACAGGATTCGAGGTGGCAAAAAGAAGTGCAATAACCATTGCTGACCCGAATGTAAGCGCACGTTTCATATGCGCCAGTGTATCACGTTATCGAATGGTCTGTGAAACAGCATCTACCGCGCGCTTCACAGCCTCATTGACCTGAGCACGGCCGGCAACAATATCGTCTACCATGGTACGGAGCGCGTCTTCGGTTGCCGTAATATTATTACCACGATACCAGTTCTTCGCCGTCAAAACCTGAGCGGCCAAAAGCGT
>CALMET010000129.1 GCA_937863195.1 uncultured bacterium | reverse complement strand
AATAGGCCAAAACAGGGTTTTCGGCAACCCTAGACCTTCTTCTTACCGAACCACTTTGCCGCACTCGGTCGGCGATGCGGACACCCCGGCCAACAACATGGGCGCTTCTCCCCATCTAATAAATCCGACTGAAGACGCACGATATGGTCGGTTCTCGTCTCAGCTTTTTTAACGATGGTGATATAACAAATCCACTCATTGCGCGCGAGTGGCGTGAGCTTGTTCCACAGATCCAGAACTTTTGGGTTCTTCGATAAAACCTCCTTAAGATCTTTTGGGACGGTATGGACCACACCCGTTCCAATGGCAACGTTAGGCATGGAAAAAGAGTACCAGAGAAAAGACGATGTTCCTAGTGAGCACAAGCGAACAAAAACCCGCTTTTCAGCGGGATTATTTGCTACTTACCGTTTCAAATTACCGATTAAGGGGACTTTTTCGCCTTAAAACTCATCCATCTCTTCTCCAAATAAAACGGCGTACAATTCTCTAAGCTCCTTCGCCGTCCAACCTTCATAGGCACCCCCGCCACATGGGTCATTAGGATTCTCAACCAAAGTATAAAAATCATTCTGTAATCCACCCAGCCACCTTTGAGCAAGCTTTCCCATCAGCTCCAAATTAGGAATAAGAATCTCTTCCATTCTTTGTTGGATCTTAGGACTCGCCCCCTTGGCACGCTCTGCAATGGCTTCAATGAATTGATTACGCTCCTGCTCAGGTGGCTTACCTCCACCCATTTCAAATTTTTCCATATTATTTGATAGTGATCTATAGGATTAATAAAGCTCTCCTTATTATACCCTAAGCTCTCTATCAGACAACTTACACAAATAATACCCGCTTTTTAGCGGGTATTATTTGTGGCGGAGAAGGAGGGATTCGAACCCTCGATACCCGTGAAGGTATACCAGATTTCGAGTCTGGCGCATTCGACCACTCTGCCACCTCTCCGTAACGTTCACCGGGTCTACCCAACGCAGCACAAGGCGTCATTAGGTGGCCCGATAGTAGCGGGCAAAGGGCTTTTGGTCAACGGATTGGCATTTTATTGACCCTTTTTACTTTTTTATGTTGAGATCCCGCCAGCCCTTTCACCGGAGGCCCCGATGGGTCAAGACCAAACAAAAAACCAAGATCAAACAAAACGAATCATTCACAGCACCGATGTCGAGGGCAATAAGCATGGTTGCACCATCGACTCCCTCATCTTCAGGCCAGCTGCTTATGGCCTCGTCTTTCGCGACAGTGATCTGTTGGTTGTCGATACCAAGTTCGGACTCTCATTGCCCGGTGGCCGCATTGAGCTCGGCGAACATCACGAAGAAGCGCTCAAGCGCGAGATCTTCGAAGAGACCAACGTGCGGGCACACGTCGAGATGATCTGCAGTGTCGACACGAGCTACTGGCATGATCGAGGTGCCGACTACCACTGCCTTAGCCACTTCTTTCGCTGCGAATACGCCGACGGCGAACTGAGCACGGCCAATCTCAGCGAAGACGAACGCACTCGCTGGGACTGCAAGCCCTTCTGGATCCCCACCGAGACAGCCGTCGAACGTGGCTTCAGGCTCACGGCGGATTGGCGCAAGGCCATCAGCATCGCGATCGGCCAACGTATCGTCATCACTCCTCGTTTCTGACACGAATAAACCCGTCCCGAAATACTTCGGGACGGGTTTTCACATTCTTTTTTCTTTGCTTATTTTACGTACTCAACCACTTCTTCGATCGCACGGCGCACCTTTGTGCGAGTTGCATATGGATCTTCTGCATGACGATAACCAACTTCGAACAAGGTTACCGAAGCGAGATTCTTTTCTTTGAGGCCAAGAATTTCATCAACCTGTGCCGGGTTGAACCCTTCCATCGATGAAGCATCGACGCCGAGCAAAGCAGCCGCTTCAACCATTACGCCAAGAGCGATATAGGTTTGTGACTTCGCCCAAGCGAGCAATTGCTCGTCAGTGCGTGCCGTAATCGAACCATCAAGCATCTGTTTCATGCCAGCCAATTCTTCAACCGGGCGACCCGTCGCTTTAGCGGTGCGCTCAACCAATTCATTCGAGATATTGGCGCGAATATCGGTACGCTGCGCCACCACGATTAAGTAAGAGGCGTCGGTAACTTGGGTTTGTCCCCAAGCAGCACCCTTAATCTGTTCGCGAAGCGCTGGGTTCTCAATGACGAGAAACTTCGTTGCTTCGATACCAAAAGAACTTGGTGCCAAACGGCCCGCTTCGAGGATGGTTTCAAGGTCTTCTTTGCTCACCTGCTTGTCTTTATCATAGGCCTTCACGGCATAGCGCCAATTCATCGCCTTCAAAATCTGGTCTTTCATAGGATTCTTGTGTAAACTTGTCTGAGTTAAATAGCCATCACTGATAGATCGCTATAATTTCTATAGTAACTCATCTTACCGCTATGCGTCAAGCAAACCCTTTTCAAGCTCCCAAATGTTTTCAAGAAGGGTTTAAGTTGCTTGGCGACGCTTGGACCCTTCTCATCATCCGCAATCTCTCTGATGGTGGTCAGCGTTTTTGCGCTCTTCAACGCAAACTCAACAACGTGAACCCAGTCACCCTCACCACGCGCTTAAAAAAGATGGAGAAGCTCGGCCTCATCAGTCGCCAAACCGAGACGATTGATAAAAACTCGGTCTGCTATACCCTGACAAAAAAAGGCGACGAACTTTTGCCAATCTTGATTGGTCTCGAAGCCTACGCCAAAAAACATTTCAGCAAATAAAAATACCCCGACGTAATGTCGGGGTATTTTTTAATGAACTATTTTTTGGAAAACGTCATCCCACCGTCGGTATTCAAGAGAATAAGTTCGGTACCTTGTACGCTAGCGCTCTTTACTGAAGAGAGCTCAGCAGCAAAAGCGTTTTCTTGTGAACCTTCGCAGAACATCATGGTCATCCCAAGAGGACCAACGGTAAACGCACCGCCTGCACCATTGGTATAGCTACCAAACATCGAGTTACAGTCACCCTTCACTGATAAGTTCATATCAGCGGCAATCGTGAGGACGAATGGCTTATCAGGATTCGCCAAACGCTTGGTCCCGCTCTTGGCCGCGGATTCTTTCCACGTCCACTCACCCACGAGAGCGCTTGTACTTGAAACAGAAGGTGTCGCTGGATTTGGTTCGCCAACAGCAATACCTGGTTTCATGCCGGTCGGTTTTTCCCAACCCATGCCCATTGGGCCTTTGCCATCCATCGGCTTCATGCCGTGATGACGGTCCATGCGTAACTCAACCAATTGCCAGAGCGTCGCAATTTGCAAAGCGGCAACGAACGAACCAATCACGATAAGCGCGACGTGGCTATTTGAAGAAGAAGTATTTTTCATAATCACCTTCAGTATACCATGTCTTTATTCAGATTCTTTGCCGAAGAAAAAACGCAAAGCGCGAGCAACAAATAAAACGCGATAGCGAGATCGTTTTTGAAGTACGGCACATCCACCAAACCATGAATCAAGATTGCGACCAGAGGCAATAACAATGCTCCGCGCTTTCTTAACCACTCAATCACCAACCAAGCAAAAGCGATCAAGCCAAGCAATCCCGTTTCTGCCCAGAAGTTAAAGATAATGGTGTGCGGATACTGAAAGACTTCAATACCCGTCGTTGTTTGATACGGCTTAAACACCGTCGGGTATCCAGCCATCCCAGCGCCCTTAATCGGATGGTCTTTTAACATCGCCCAGGTATCTTGCCACATCTTTTTGCGCACATATCCAGACCAATTTTCTAAACGCAGTTCTTTTAAGACCGGTTCACGGATTTGCGGCACACTTAAACCAACTACCATACCGACAATGGTCATCCCGACAACGAACCAGCGTAATTTCTTTTGCGATATAAGCCCTAACCAAAGCACGGCGAGCAAGGCGA
>CALMET010000128.1 GCA_937863195.1 uncultured bacterium | reverse complement strand
CGATAAATCCGCCAAGCATCGTATCAACGTGCAGAATCGAATACACCAAGGTGCCGATCAGTTCTTTCATGCCGACAGACTACCAGCCTACCGCCTACTTGCCTACCAGCCTACCACCAACTAGCCTAGAGCCATGGAACAATGGGGCGATCTAGAGTCACGAGAGGTATCACCGGAGCTTCAGACCACTGAAGTCACCTTTGATACGGCTTTGCGTCCAAAAAGCCTCGAAGAGTTCATCGGCCAGCCCATCATTAAAGAAAACCTGCGCATCTTTTTAGAGGCGGCAAAAAAACGCCAAGAACCTTGCGACCATGTTTTGCTTTATGGACCTCCGGGTCTCGGCAAGACAACCCTCGCCCACGTGATCGCCAACGAGATGGGTTCTAAAATCCGCGTGACAAGTGGGCCGGCGCTTGAACGCGTTGGCGACTTGGCTGCCATCCTCACCAATCTTGAAGAGGGTGACATTTTGTTTATCGATGAGATTCATCGCATGAACCGCTCGATCGAAGAGGTGCTCTACCCTGCTATGGAGGACTATGCGCTCGACATCGTAATGGGCAAAGGTCCTACGGCACGTACTCTGCGTCTTGATTTGAAACGCTTCACCATTATTGGTGCGACAACCCGTCTCTCGATGTTATCCGCGCCTTTGCGTGATCGTTTTGGTTCACATGTTCATCTCGATTTTTATGGTGAGGACGAAATGCATGCGATCTTGGCACGCAGTTCGAATCTGTTAAACGTGCCGAGCGAAGACGCTGCACTGCGTCTTATTGCGACTCGCTCACGCCGCACTCCCCGCATCGCTAACCGCTTGCTGCGACGCGTGCGTGACTATGCCCAAGTGATGGCAGACGGCACCATGACTGAACCTATCGTAGACGGCGCCTTGCGCTCACTCGAGATCGACACGCTCGGACTCGATCAAGCCGACCGCCGCGTTCTCATGGCGATTATTGAAACCTTCAAAGGCGGCCCGGTTGGCCTCAGTACTCTCGCCGCCGCTACCTCTGAAGAGATGGACACGCTCGAAGACGTCATCGAACCCTTCTTATTGCAACAAGGCCTCATCACCCGCACCCCACGCGGCCGCGTGGCGAGTGAATACGCGTATAAACATCTTGGCTTTTCAATACCCGCTGAGGCAGATACAATGAATCCATCTCTCTTATGATGATACCGCTTTGGATTTTTCTTGTGCTCTGGGCTGGGCTCGTCACCCTTTTGAGTATTGCCGCCCTTGTCGCCGTCACGATGATGCTGCGCTTTGGCTTGGCTGGCAGCCGCACCGTTGTGATTGCCTTGGTCTTTGTGGCATTACCAACCGCACTCGTCTTAGCTACGGTGCAATACGCGTTTGGCGTAGACTGGTCACAGTCTATCTCGTTCTTGACCGTCCCTAGCGCTCCGCTCTACTAATATGCTGAATCTTAAGCACCTACCAAACGAAGTACCAGCCGAAGAAGTCGTACATATTTTGCGCAGGCACCCATTTACCATTTTAGCGACCTTGGTCGGCTATGTGGTTATTATCGCGTTTCCTTTTGTCGCTGCTTGGTATCTTGGCATGTATCAATCCGCACTCCTTACCGACCCACTCTATCAGCCTCTTATCATCCTAGGTGTAAGCGCCATCTTTTTTGTGGGATGGATGATGCTCTTCTTGAGCTTTATCGACTATTATCTCGATATCTGGATCGTCACCACGAGACGCATTCTCAACATCGAACAAACCGGTCTCTTTGCACGCGTCGTTTCAGAGGTGCGCTTGCACCGTGTACAAGATGTGACGTCATCAGTGAAAGGTTTTTGGGCAACCATGCTCAACTTCGGTCAATTGGACGTACAGACTGCCGGTGACAGGCTTATCATCTCGTTTGAACAAATCCCAAATCCGACCAAAATCTCAAAATCTGTACTCGAGCTTTCAGAAAAAGATCGCGCCACCCAAGTACCAGAGGATGCGCCTAGACCCGCACCAACACCACGCCCTTCTTAACCGAGGGCGTTTTTGTTACCATTGGGGCATGAAACCGCTCTCTCCGTATACGTCGCCCATCGAGGGCAGATCTGGACTCTCTTGTTTAAAAATGGTGCTCGAGCATGCCGGCACCGAAGTGATTGAATTAGACCTTGCCGCCGATCTTGGTATTGCCATTGAAGAAAAAGAACCAACACGCGAACAACTCGTCGAAGCCGCCAAAAAAGAAAAGGCGAATACCTCAACGAGCCCTGATGGCGAGATTGATGATTTGCGAATGCTCACCGAGCAAAATATGCCGTGTCTTGTTGAGCTCATGAATCCTCACCAATATGTCGTGACCTACCAAATCGGCAAAACAAAAATCTTTTGCAATGATCCGCTCGCTGAACAAGGTATTCGTATTTTTACCATCGAAGATTTTGAAAAGCGTTGGAGCAAATGGTTCTTAGGCGTCTTTGCCGCATAAGTATGAGAGCGCTTTGGCTGCACTTTGTCCCCCATAAAGAGAACAACCATCGCCCACATGCGATGGCACACCGTCATTTAGCATTTGCTGGGATGACCGTTGTTGCGCTCAAAATTCTCGCCATGGGACTCTTAGTGATTTGGCCAAATGAACACGCCGCCTCACAAGCCATCACGCCGCCCGTCATTATTGCTCTCACCAATGAAAGCCGTCTCGCGGATGGTCTCTCAACCCTGCAGGCGAATGAAAAATTGCAGGCAGCCGCACAATTAAAGGCAAATGACATGTTATTACGAGGCTACTTCTCGCACGCCTCCCCCTCCGGCACCCAGCCTTGGGATTTTATGGAGTCGGTCGGCTACCCCTATGCTGTAGCTGGTGAAAATCTCGCCGTGCATTTTACTGAAGCCGAAGACGTTGGCAAAAGTTGGATGCTCTCGCCATCACACCGTCGTAATATTCTGGATGAACGTTATGCCGATATCGGTGTTGGCGTCGCACAAGGCGTTTTTGAAAACCG
>CALMET010000127.1 GCA_937863195.1 uncultured bacterium | reverse complement strand
ATCAATAAAGCGCTCGGTGCTATTTTGGGTTTTGTGCTGATAGTAATCTTTATCGGCTCGACGGCGTATCTCGTTATCAATACCAAGCTTGATCCTGATTTGATTCGCTGGTTTAGTTCTTCGGTTATCGCGCAGTACTGTCAAAAAGCCTTCATGAATGTCTTGTTCTTCTTGGTGTAGGTATGCCGTTATTGATTGATACGCACTGTCACATTCACTTTCCTACCTTCGATGCTAACCGTGATGAGCTCATGGGGCATTTACGTGAACGTGAGATGTGGGCGATTGCCATTGGTACTGGTTCAAAAAATTCTGTCGCGGGTATCGCTTTTGCTGAAGCGCATGAAGGGATTTTTGCGACGGTTGGTTTGCATCCTGATCATGTCACGAGCGACTACCACGACCATAATGAAGGTGAAAAACCTGAAGATTCAATTACCACCGAACGCTTAATTGAGATCGCTCGCTCATCAAAAAAGTGCGTTGCCATTGGTGAATGCGGTTTGGACTGGTATCGCTTGTCTGCGGACGTAAACGAATTAGCAATCCAGCAAGCAAAACAAGAAGTCATTTTCCATGAGCATTTAAAAGCCGCACGCGAACTTGATTTGCCACTCGTTATTCATTGTCGCGAGGCCTTGCCTCGTTTGGCTGAAATTCTTAAGGCTTGTCAGGCTGATGGTTGGACGCCGCGTGGCGTCGTGCATTCGTTTACAGGTACTTGGGTGCAAGCGCAGCCCTTGCTCGAGCTCGGATTTCATCTCGGGATCAATGGCATCGCCACCTTTCCTCCGAAAAAAGATCAAGATCCTGAAACGGTATTAAATCGGGTAATTGAACGCATGCCACTCGAGCTACTCGTGCTTGAAACGGATGCGCCGTATCTCGCGCCTGTGCCACATCGCGGCGAGCAAAACGAACCGGCACATGTACAGCACGTTGCCCAACACGTCGCCAAAATGCGCGGTATCTCGGTTGAAGAGGTGGCGAGAGTAACGACGGAGAATGCGAGAAAGCTGTTTGGGATCTAGCTTCGGCTTTCTCCGCCTTCGCTTTGCTTGGCACCTCTTTCACTTCGTGAAAAAGGGGATATGGATTTTACATAAATATACAGACCATAAATCCTTATTTCCCTGTCCACGAAGTGGAAAGGGATACCCCAGCAAAGCGCAGGGAGGGTAAAGTTCATTCAGGGAGGACGAGTCGTCCTCTCTTTTCGTTCACTAAGCCGTCCTTGATGAGGCGATCAATCATGGCGTCCACCCAAGGCTGATCTTTAACTGAGTCAAAAATGGGATCAATTACTTTGCCGACCTCAGAGCGTTTGGCGCTTTTTTGTGTTCGGACGAGAGCGAGGATGCGGCCGCGATAAATACGATCAGGGACTTTTTTGCCAGCGCGAATGGTTTCGTTTGAGGCCTTGGTCATGCGTTTTGGCGTGGCGACTTCGTTATTCAAAAAGGCTTTTGACGATGCGCAAACATTTTTTAGAGGACAGATGCCGCAGCTGGGCGTCTTGGTACAAACGGCTACCGCCAAATCAAAAGCGGCTTGTGGGATCTCATGCGTATCGCTTTTGGTGGGGAGTTCTTTGAGCGCACGTTCGCGAATGCGGTCGTCGTCTTTAAGATCGGGGTAGTGGATGCCGAGCCAGAGACGGCCTCCTACGCGGCGCAGATTGGTATCAACGGGCCAGCGGCGTTCGTGCAACGAAAAGCTCGCGATGGCGTCGGCGGTATAGGGGCCAATGCCTTTGAGCGCGAGCCATTCGTCGCGTGTTTTTGGCAGGCCTTGAGCCATGACTTGCTTGGCGATGTTTTGAAGCGCGAGCGCACGGCGGTTATAGCCGAGACCTGCCCAGGCATGCAGGACATCGGACGTCTTTGCATTAGCCAAGGTCTTGAAGGTAGGGAAAAGACGTAGCCAGTTTTTATAAAAATCTAAAACACGAGCAACTTGAGTTTGTTGCAACATCACTTCAGAAACGAGAATGCGATATGGGTCGCGCGTTTTGCGCCATGGCAAATCGCGGCCTTCGCGCCGATACCAATTCAGTAAAAGTGTTGACCACTTCATGTTTATTAGCGGGCTTTAATCGTCGAGAGCGTGTCCTGGATCTGCTTATCGGTAATGCCACTTTGCGTCGTTAGAAAAATCGCGTGGGTGGATGAAGCGTTCTTTTGCAATCGCAAAGCGTACTGAATACTGCGGTCTGGCATCACGTAGCGTTGACCGATAAGCAAGGCATCATGGACGCTTGCAAGATATTCAGATGTCGACGAAACAGTTTGTGGCTTCATCGCATTCATTCGGGCTTCGGTGTAGGGCTCGATCTGTAACCAGCTATCAAATCGATCACCGACTTTTGCAGTAATCAATTCGCTTGTTTGTCCTTCGATGGCATTTGGAGGAATCCGTACCGTGATGCCAAGGGGGAGTGAGAGAAGCTCCTTCCAGGTTTGTGTGGCTTTAACGGGGCTGAGAACGGTCGCTTGTTTAAAGAGCTGCTGTTCTTGTTGAAGAGCAACGACGAGGGCTTGGGCTTTGGCGACCTCTTCTTGTGCTTGCTTGATACGATCTTCAGCGCTATCTGCTAATTGTTCGCTTTGGCGTTCAAGTTCTTGTACATGCTGCTCGGCAGCGGTGATTTTTTGTGCCAATTCAACGCGATCACGATTCGCTGCAAAGAGAAAGTATCCGGTACTCAAGCCCGTTGCAGCAGCTCCGATGGCGATCAGGCCAATGACCTTCAAGGTAGGGGACATAGACGCGCACACCATAGCAGGCGGTAGGGGTCATGGCTACGATCTTTATGGTGCTTTACAAAAGTCGAAAAGTCCGTATAATCCGCGATTAATCACATGCCGAATCCACGCACACCCCGTCCAGAGACTCACGGCTTCGAAACCATCCATATTCGCCTCTCGTTTATCGAGCAGGGAGCCCTTCGGCTTGAGGCCTACGGCGAGTACGGCCCTCTTCTTGTCCCTATCCTCGCCCAAGGGGATGAGTTCGATACAAAAGAGCAGGATGGCAAGCAACACGTCGCTGAACGCGATCTCGAGGTCGAAGCCGAGGCTCGGACGTTTTTGGCGCATGCCTACCCGGTCGTGCCTACCGAGCAGCCACATATTTTTAAGGTTTCGTCAGAAGATATCTATGCCTTCACCAAAGATATTTTGCCGGAGATCGAATATCAGTACACCATTAAAGCCGACCCAGGTGTTTTGGATAGGCTCACGATTCGCCGCCTCTCCATTCGCCCGGATATCGGCGTGAGTTCATCGCGCCAAGGTTGGTTTGATTTTTCGATTGCTTGGCATTGTGAGGCGAATGATGTTGATACAAAAGATATTTTGACAGCGATCAAAAGCGGCCAGCCGTTTGTCCGCACCGCCGATGGCTCGTTTATTGAATACGAAAATATTGAGGATGTAGAACGCATCGCCCAATTTCTTGAACGTGCCGAGAGTCATGATGACGGTTCATTCTCGTCGCATCTTTTTGATGCGCCAGAAATGAAGATGCTGATCGACCGCATGCAAGAAGCGCGCATGGCATCGACTGATGCGGCTTTTGCCGCGCTCTTAAATGAAGCAGAAGTTGGCAGACCGGTTGAACCAGTAAAATTGCCGGATTCTTTAGATGCGATTTTGCGCCCTTACCAAAAAGACGGTGTTGCGTGGATGGCCTTTTTACACAAATACGGCTTCGGCGGTATTTTGGCGGATGATATGGGTTTGGGTAAAACCCTTCAGGTTTTGGCGTATATCGCCGCAACGCGCAAAAATGGCGAAAAGCCGGATCTCGTTATTTGTCCAAAAACCCTCACGCTCACCTGGATGGATGAAGCGAGAAAGTACGTGCCATGGCTCAAGACCTTAGTGATCGAAGGGACGGCCGATATTCGTACCCAGGCATTAGCGACGACGAGTGACTATGACTTGGTGATTACGACGTATCCCGCCGTGCAACGCGATATTCAAGGGTACCTTGATCACAAGGGTTTTCGACTTTGTATTATTGATGAAGCGCAATTTATCAAGAACTCTTCAACGGCAACCGCTAAAGCCGTAAAAGCCGTGCCGGCTGAATTGCATCTCGCGCTTACGGGTACGCCACTTGAAAATGGTGTACATGAATTGTGGTCGATTTATGATTATTTGATGCCTGGATTTTTGGGTGATAGCAAATCATTTAGAGTGCGTTATGAGCGTCCAATTAAGGACAAGCGTGACATGCAGACGCTCGAACGTTTACGTACGCGCATCAAACCGTTCATGTTGCGCCGCACCAAGGCTGCGCTTTTGCACGACTTACCACCAAAGGTAGAACAGGTGAGTCATGCCGTGCTTACCGCCGAGCAGCTCGTTGTGTATGGACGCACGCTTGATGAAGTACGCGCCCAGGTTTTGAGAACGGTGGCAGAAAAAGGCTTCGAACAATCACGTATCGAGATTCTTTCGGCATTGATGAAGCTGCGTCGCATTTGTGATCACCCTCATCTTGTTGATCCGCGTTTGCCTGATACTGAAGAGGTGTCGGGCAAGATGGAGTTGGCACTTGAGCTTATCCGCCAGGCAAAAGAAGGTGGTCATAAGGTGCTGTTGTTTAGCCAGTTCACCAGCATGTTAGACCTGATTCGCAAGGCACTTGATCTGCATGGCATCGGCCACGCGACCATCGAAGGCAAAACAAAAGATCGTGAAGGTCAAGTTCGCCAATTTACCAAAAACCCAGACACGACCGTCTTCTTATTATCCTTACGTGCCGGTGGTACGGGTTTGACCCTCGTCGAAGCCGACACCGTCATTCTCTTTGATCCGTGGTGGAATCCGATGGTTGAGTCCCAGGCGATGGACCGCGCTCACCGTATCGGTCAAAAGAAGACCGTGAACGTCTATAAGCTCGTCACCCAAGGCACCGTTGAAGAAAAAGTCATGGAGCTTCAAGAACGCAAACGTCAGCTCTTTGACGCCCTCGTTCAAGAGACCGAGGCTGATCTTCAAGGGCTAACATGGGAAGAGGTGAAGGGGTTGTTTGAATAAAGTCTTTGACCTCCTACCCCCATTTTGCTAGTGTCTTCACATTACTTTTATCAAATTATCTATGAAAGGCATCAATCTTTACCACGAAGTTTCGTGCGGTACGCCAGAGGAGTTTAATGTTGTGATCGACCTCCCAAAGGGTTCGATGAACAAAGTTGAATACGATGAAGAGGGTGGTTACTTTAAGCTCGATCGCGTTTTGCATCAGCCAACGTTTTATCCATTTGACTATGGATTTATTCCGCAGACGCATGCAGGTGACGGTGATGCGACCGACGTTTGTTTGTTGCTTACGCATCCAACCTTTACGGGTTGTGTCGTAAAGGCTCGCGCGATTGGCATGATCAAAACATCCGACCAAGATGGTGACGACGCTAAGATTTTGGCGGTGCCTGTCTCAAAGGTTGATCCACGCTTCGATGAATTGACGTCCTACGAACAACTCCCAAAGCACGTGCAAGAAGAATTCCTCCTCTTCTTCAAAGAATATAAAAAGTTAGAAAAGAAGAAATACGATCTTATCCAGATTAATGGTTTCGGATCCGTAGATGAGGCTAAGGCAGAAATCACCGCCTCGATCGAAGCGTACAAATCCAAACACTAACATGCATCCAGCTCTTGTCGAACGCCCCTTCGTCGTCAAAGAACTTAAGTGGGAAACGGTAGATACGTTTACGCTTTTATTGACCCCAGAAGATGGTCAGCCTGGCTATGAGTTTATCCCTGGCCAGTGGTTATATCTTCATCTCTTGAACGAAGACGGTACTTCGTGGGCACGTGCCGCTTATTCGATTGCATCAGCGCCGAGCAGATCCAAAGAAGTGATCGAGCTTTCGATTAAGGTCGCTGGTGATTTTACCAAGCGTGCGTCAACGCTCATGCCAGATGACAAAGTCCGCATGCAGGGGCCATTTGGTGTGTTTTGTCCACCCATCCAAAGCGACAAGCCTGTTGTCTTTTTTGCTGGCGGTATCGGTATCACGCCATTTCGTTCATACGTTGAAGAATGTGTGATTCAGGGCAGCAAGCATCCGATTGTGCTCGTGTATTCAAATCGTACCATTGAAGAAGCCCCGTTCATGGCTGAGATGCAAAAGCTCGCTGAGCAGCAATTACTTATCCCGCTTTTGATCTTAACGCGTGATGCACCAGATGATTGGACCGAACCCGTTGGTCGCTTGAATGAGACGCATATCGACAAGCTCGCGCCGGTACTCGAGACGGCGATCTTCTATGCTTGTGGCCCAGATGAGTTTATGGCTACAGCCAAGGCTCTCCTCGCTGCCAAGGGTGTGGATGTAAAAGCGCGCTATAAACAAGAATCGTTCGGATAATTTAGGTATCGAAGAACCCCAGCAACTCGATCTGACAGACGTCAGAGAGTTGCTGGGGTTTTCAGTTTATCGAGTGGAGGCGTGCAGCACGCACCCATCATCGAATCTGTCGTTACAATCGTCGTTGTTGGTGGTGTACCCGGAAGGGCAGTAGCCAATATACGACACGAGCATAGGGTATGCACCGTAGCCATCGCGATCCATGTCCGCGTAGCAATTCACGATGATTGGCTCCTTGCCGGGCTCCTCGGTTGACATCACGACAGGCATCTGAGGCATCGGTACCAACAAGTAGGCGATAAGGGCGAACTTGAGGACTTCGAAGCCGATGATGATCGAATAGAGACGATTATTTTCTTGCATTTTTCCTCCGTAGAAGTCTGATCTTTTAGCCTCTGAAACAGCGTGTTTCTGGGGCTTAAAACAGGTTCTACGGCAGCCTCGTTGAAGTAATAATATAGCATAAAAACAGGATTTTGTCAATCGTTCTCCAGTTGCTACAATCCAGCCATATGAACAAACGCTCTCTTTTAGTCGCGGCCGCTTCGGTGCTCGCGTTGACGGGTCTTGGTTGTCAGAATCCTATGGATGCGATGCAAGATAAACTGACAGAAAAAATCGGTGAAAAGATTGCTGAAAAAACGATTGAGGGTGCGACGGGTGGCAAGGTTGATCTTAAGAAAAACTCCGCGACGTTTAAGGACGAGAAAACGGGGGACTATCAATCGTATGGTGAGGATGTTGAGATCCCTGCGGACTTTCCATCAGATTTGAAAAAGTTGGACGGTGCTACGGTGACTCATGTATCCGCAAAGGGTGACAAGTCTTCGGCGGCCATCGTTCAAATGGTGTCAGATACTGATATGACCAAGGTCGCTGATACGGCTGATGTGGCATTAAAGGCTAACGGTTATACCCGCGCTTCAGACGCGAACCTCGGTGGTACCATTGTGCGCAGCTACGAAAAAGACAAAAACCAAATCACAGTTATGGTGGTAAGAGATACCGAAGACGCTGAAGCAAAAACCATGGTGACCATGACGCTCTCGGTCGAATCAGGGGAGTAATAAAGTAAAAAACTCGGCATTAGAAAAACAGCGGCAAAACCGCTGTTTTTCTATGGTGGGCGTACCTGGATTCGAACCAGGGACCTTTACATTATCAGTGTAACGCTCTAACCAACTGAGCTATACGCCCGTGTTCATTTGTGGCGGTAGATTAACTAATTTCGCCAAACTAGGCAAGTAGCCGCCGGGATAACAAAAAACAGCCCGTTTAGGGCGTTTTTTGTGTGGAGCGGGTAGGGGGAATCGAACCCCCGTCTCTACCATGGCAAGGTAGCATAATAGCCATTATACGATACCCGCGTGACCGGTTCGCATTGCTGCGAGTGGCCACAGGTTAACAAACCCTTACGAGAGTTGCAAGTCCCCGAACTCGCGGGCGATGGGCCCTGAGGGGCTGCCAAGGCGTTCGGCGAGCTCCTGTGTGCGATGAAGGAGGGCGGCGTGCATTTCTTGAAGCTCGCGGATTTCTTCGACGAGTTGCTCACATTGGTCCATCCAAGAACCAAAGGGATACCATTCTGGATTCATACTAAGTGATAGTGACGATTTGTTTATTAAGTGGCTTGCGTTTGCGCCAGCGTTTGAGGCTTTCATAGGCAGCAACCGTGACACCGGCGGCGCCAAAAGGCACCCAATCTGGCAAAGAAGCTTTTTGTTGGCCGGCCTGCGCTTGCTCGGCGCTTTTTAAGATCGTGATGTCTTCAGCAGTGATTGGGTACAAGGTTGGTCCATCCTTTGTGAAGCTGAGTACACCCGTCACATGAATGAGATCACCTTTCTTTAAGCGTTGAACACGATAACGCGTTGCGGCTTTGACGAGCACGGTCAGATGAATGCCGTCGACATCAACTTCAGCCTTACCGGCACTTATCGAGAGGATGGTGCCCGTCACGGACATCTTGCTCCATGCGTCTTCAGCTTCTTCGGCGAGCACATCGATAACACGTGAAGGAATGATGACGGGATCGGATGAAAGAATCGTCCAAGTATCCTGCGTTTTCATGGTGAGAATAATGCCATCATCGTCATCCGTGATGGTGCCGGTAAGTTCGACAGTGGCGCCAAACGTCGGTGTCTTTTGTCCGGTGGGGACTTTGACGAGTAAGCCGCGACCGTCCGGGGCCTGCAAAATAAATTGCCGCTTCAAGAGAATGCCGGGCACGGTGCCGACGACGCCTTGAACGCGCACGCGCAATGATTGCGGTTGCATAAGAATCTGTTCAATCGTTGATGGATAAATGCTATTCGCGAGCGCCGTTTTTGAAGGTGTCGCTGTTTTTGTTGTTGTTTTCTTTGCTGCTGTAGTTGTTTTGGCGGCTGTTGTTTTAGGTGTGGTTGTTTTTGATGCCGTACGTTTTATCGTTGTTGTTTTTGGGGTTGTTGTCATTGGCGCTATTTCAACGAGCGTAGACGTTGTTATCGTGGGGATGGGCGTAAGATTCGTTTCTGTCGCCTCTGTGATCGTGGAGGTCGTGGGCTCTGAAGGCACTACAGGGACTTCGTGATCATTTTTCCATTCGCCATCCAATGTCCATGTGCTGCCTTTTATGGTTTCTGGATAGCTCACACGATCCACGAGGGCGCCGCTGGCGTTATAGAGTGAGATGGTATCACCCGCGTTTAGTAAGACGGCGCTTTTAAAGGTGACTTGTACGAGGCTGTTCTCTTCAACGAGATTTGGTCGTGTGGACGTTGAAAAGCGAAAGATCACCTTATCGCGACCATTTTGGATGAACCAACCATCTAAGCGACTGAGCTCGTGTGTTTCATTTGTCCAACCAAGCTTGATCCACTCGTATGCATTGTCTGGTGCCGGAAAGATGGCTTGCATGGCGAGCCCCGGTGGGGGAGTGATTAGTGCTGTTGGTGTTGGCGTCGTGACTGGTGCTGGATCTGCTGTCTGTACTAATGTCGGCTCTGAAGATTGAATGATTGTTTCAGTGGTTGTTGTTTCTTCTGGTGATAATTCTTCTGTGGTCTCTATTACTTCTTCATTATCATCAGTCGTCACTACAGGTGTGGAGGTAGGGGATTCAGAGGATTCGATTTCAGTAGGTTCAGTAAATTGTTCTTCAGGGATGATCGCGTCTTCAAGTTCTGCTTCTGAGTCTGTTTCAGTATCAACTTCAGGAATTTCTACCAGCGGCACGAGGCTCGGATGGCATCCATCACAGAATCCCGGCGTGCCTAAATCCGTAATGTCCGTTTTCATGAAGTTCGTTGTCGTTGCGCTAAGCCATGCCATGTCTAGAGCTGAGCGAATCATGGTGGCTTTTGGTGAACTTGATCCAGCGGGCGGAGTGCCTGAGGCTAATTCGTCCACTAAAACATCGTTGGCATCAAAGAGTCGAAGGCTCAACGTACTATTTGAAAGTGAAACCGCCGTACTGACGAGATGGGTTGTTGTAGCGATGGAGCTCTTTTCATCGCTTGCGTCATAGTTAGCGATCAAGAAAGCGCTTTGGGGAGCGATGACGTGAACTTGATCAAACACGATAGATGAGGCCGAGGCGCCTTCAAGGCGATAGCCTGATAAGTCGAGCGGAGTGTCACCCAGATTCCAGAGCTCGAGCCATTCATCAGCGCTTGAAAGCGACGAACCTGCCCACGCGACTTCGCCGATGAGAAGAATAGGCGCCTCACTTGCTCGTGCGAGAGGCGTAAAGGGATCAAGAAAAGAGCATCCCAAAGCAAAGAGACAAAGTTGGCCCATAAGGCGTCGAAGCATACGAGGGTCGGGCGCCTATTCGACATGATCCGCTTAGGACGAATGGCATGGCGATATCGCGCTCTTCTCTACTCCGTTGCCATAAAATGAGAGGGGGTCTGTGGATAACGTCAAAAAACCATCAAATAACGCAATAAAAACAGGGATGAATACGTATATTGACGTAAGCCTGATATCGTTCTATTTTTGTTCTAGTAGCCTATGACCCCAACACTTACCCCCAAGCAAAAAGAAGTTCTCGACTTTATCGTGAACTTTATCTCTGAGCAGGGATACCCTCCTTCGTATCGCGAGATCGCGAGCGGCCTCGAGCTTGCCTCGCCCTCAACCGTGCATGCGCACGTGCAGTCTTTGCGTGAGCGCGGCTTTCTGAAGGGTGCTGAAGCCTCGGGTTCGGCACGTGAGCTTGAGCCGACCGATAAGGCGACCAAGTGGGGGCGTAGCGTGATTTTGCCGCTCGTCGGCTTGATTACGGCTGGTTTGCCCATTGAGGCCGTCGAAGGGCGCGAGACCTTGGCGGTGCCAGTTGATATTGTTCCTGATGCGGCAAACTCTTATGTCTTGCGCGTTAAAGGCGAGTCCATGATCGATGAAGGTATTCATGATGGTGACTATGTGATTATTGAACGCAATCCATCACCAAAAAGCGGCGATGTTGTCGTTGCCTTGCTTGAAAACTCCCACGCGACGCTCAAAAAGTTTTTTCGTGAAAAAGATCGCATTCGTTTGCAGCCAGCCAATAAAACCATGCAACCGATTTATTGCTACGATCCGCTGATCCAGGGTGTTGTTAAGGCCGTGATTCGTTCGTACAGCAATTTTTAATAACGGTTCACTACATTCACGTTTATGACATATGAGCAGGTTAAACAACCTGTAGAGGTTGTTGTTGTCTTTAAGCAGCGCAAACCCGAGCCGTTTATTTTAAAATGGGGAAAACGCTATATCCGTCTGCGCAAAGTTCATCTTGTGCATTCAGAGCGTATTGGTCGAGACAAGGTCTATTACTTTTCTGTTTCGGATGATGCGAATGCGTATCGACTCTCTTTTTCTACAGAAACGCTCAATTGGCATATGGATGAAGTACGAGTGCTTTCTTAAGTTGTTTATGCGCGCCTATGAAACCTATTATCGCCCATATCGACATGAACTCGTACTTCGCGAGCGTCGAGCAACAGGCGAATCCTTCTTTGCGTGGGCGTGCTTTGGGTGTTTGCGCCTATTTGTATGAGCACGGCTGCGTGATTGCGGCATCAATTGAAGCCAAGCGCCAGGGGATGAAGGTCGGGATGACACTCAAAGAAGCCCGCGAGGCGGTGCCGGGAGCACGCTTTGTTCAAAGCGATTCGGCGAAGTATCGCTCGGTGACAAAGCGTATTTTTGCGATCTTTCGTCAGGTTACTGATAAAATGGAGCCGTATTCGATTGATGAAGCCTTTCTAGACATGACGGGTTGGTGTCGCGATGAAGCTGAGGCGGCGTTTTTACTTACGCGCATCAGAGACCGTATCCGTGATGAGATTGGGGAGTGGCTACCTTGTTCGATTGGGATAGCGCCGACGCGTTTTTTGGCAAAGATCGCTTCAGAACGAAAAAAACCCAATGGCCTCAGTGTGATCACTATGGACGAATTAGATGCATTGCTTGCCGTTATTGATTTGCAAACTCTGCCGGGCGTTGGCAAGCGGATGCAGCGCCAGTTTTCGAAGGTAGGTATTTTTACGCC
>CALMET010000126.1 GCA_937863195.1 uncultured bacterium | reverse complement strand
GCATTGGTGCTACTAACGGCACCGTCGTTCACAAGCTTTACGAATTCGGCAAAATTTTCTGGTGTGATGCGCAGATTTTCAAACGCCAATTCTTTTTGGGTGAGGATGGCTGGGAGTTTGCTCAAGAGCCAACCGCTGGCGAGTTTAGAGAGCTTGCTAATCTCGGTGGTGTTTCCAGACGAGATCATCCATGCTTTGAGTTCGCTCATGGTTTGATCGGCATAGTCCGTCCAACCATTGTTTACGATTTGTTTTGCGTCGTCGGTCGTGAACTGGTATTCATCCATCAAGCGAGCGCGCTTTGCGGATGGCAATTCAGGAAGGCGAGCTTTTTCTTGCTCGCGAATCGCCGCGAGATGAAGCGGAGGGAGGTCTGGTTCAGGAAAGTAGCGATAGTCGGCACTATTCTCTTTGCTACGCTGCTCAAACGTCTTGCCGGTATTCTCGTCCCAGCCGCGTGTAGCGCCTGTCGGGATCTCGCCGCGGTCATGCATCTCATTTTGGCGCGCAATCTCGTAGATGAGCGCGTGCTCGACCGAACGAAACGAGTTGAGATTTTTGATCTCTACCTTTGGATTGAATTCATCTTGCAAACGACGGCCATTCTCATCGACTTCGAGAAGCGAGATATTGGCATCGCAGCGCATATGGCCTTTTTCCATATCAGCCGCAGAGGAGCCGATGGTGCGCAAAATATTTTGCATTTCTTGCACATAAGCTTTTGCTTCAGCTGGCGAGCGAAGATCTGGTTCGCTGACAATTTCAATCAAAGGCGATCCGCCGCGGTTATAGTCGACAAGAGTTGATTGCGTTGCGCCATCATGCGAATTCTTTGCTGCGTCTTCTTCAAGATGGGCTCGTGTGACGCCAACGCGAATGTGATCGCGTGGCGCTTCTTGGCCGGGGACGTCAATCCAGAGTTCGCCATCGATACAGATCGGATGGTCGAATTGGGAGATCTGATAGCCCTTTGGCAAGTCAGGATAGAAATAGTTCTTGCGATCGAAGTGTGCCTCGTCTGGAATACGGCACCCAAGAGCAAGACCAAGGCGTACGCCAAGGTGAACCGCCTCTTGGTTTACGGCAGGTAGCGCGCCAGGTTGACCGGTACAGACCGGGCAAATAGCGGTATTTGGTGCAGTAGCATCGTCCACGTTAAGACAAGAGCAAAACATCTTGCTCTTGGTTTTAAGGCGGGCATGGATCTCGAGGCCGATAATGGTGATGCGAGGCATAGATGCAGCGTTTTTACCCCGTTTTCGCCCTGGGGTCAATCACTCAAAACGCAAATCCCTCCGACGCAATGTCGGAGGGATTTTGGTGAAATGAACCAGAGTTAGACCGTTTCTTTGAGATTTTTGTAGAGACGAACCGAGAAGATCATAAAGAGCGGGATAAAGGCTGATTGCACGACGGCGCCCAACATCTGACCAAAAGCCGAGGTTGTGGCATCAGAAGCGCTACCGAATCCGCCCACCAAGAGGCCAATAATAGCACCCAAGATAAGAGAGATAAGAACCATCAAAATACCAAAGATGATGCCGCTCACTAAGCTGCGCCAGAAGGTTGCCCACCAGCGACCTTTAACAAGCTCAGCAGAACGTTTAAGTGCTTCTGCACCGCGCTTATCTTCGTCGATAAGAACGATATTCGTGAAGGCGAGTAAGCCAGCGAGCCAAATACCTGGAATGATCAATAGGATTAAACCGCCTAAAACAGCGAGAGCTTGCAAGATACCAACCCAAACGGCTGGCCAGAAATACTTCCAACCAATGTTGTTATCGAGCGTCGTGACGTTTTGACCACTCGCTTTTTTCAACAATGCGTGAAAAAAACTATTCGAAGCGTGCAAGGCAATAACACCGCCGCCAATACTAAGCACCAAGGTAATAATGCCCGTAGTCGGCGTCATGCTGCCGTCGGCTTTCATCAAGAAAGCCGCAGGGATGGTGGTCAAGACGCTTGCGATCAAAAAGCGCACAGCACCTTCAAGATTGAGCTTCCAATCGGTACGAAACTGGTCCCAACTGGAGCGAAGGAGTTCGCCAGTGGCAATAAGGGGTTTGCTCATATGTCTCTAGCATAGCAAAAACCGTTAGAAATAAGAAGAACCCCCAGCGATGGGGGTTCGGTCGGAGATCGAGCTTGAGGCTCTATCCGAGATAGGGTGCGAGCGCTGTGAAGGCTCGCTCGAGGGTTTCGTACTGGCTACCTGTTGCATCGATGTCGATGATCTTGGTGCCTCGATCTGTGAAGATCCTTCGTAGTTCGGGCGAATGGTAGTTCGTTCGGCACGCGTCTTGAATGTTGCCTGCGTCGAACATCGAAGGATCATCTTTTTCGCCGCGTGCTGCCCGTCGTTTTGCCGCCTCGTTTTCAGGAAGGCTGAGCAACAAGAGGACTTTGGGCGCGTACTTGAGCTCGAGTTGGTTGCCCGGCTCACGCAAGACCTCATCGAGGGTGATCGATGGGTCAACCGCAGGTTGGTAGGCGAGCGAAGACGAGAGCCCTCGCACCTGAATGATCGTTCCACCGCTTTCGAGAAACGGGATCACGAGCCTTTGGTAAAGCGCGGACCGATCTTCGGCGTACATACGCACGAGCTCGCGTTGCGTTGTGGTGCTGCCGGGCACGATATGATCGCGCAAACGGTAGCTCGCTTCACGATGCTTCACGTAGGTCGGTTCGCAGACGAGAAAAAACTCCGCTTTGCGAACATCAGCATGATCGAGCACGGGCAACTGCCCATGCTCTTTCTGGTAGCTGATCACATCAAAGACGCGACGCCCGCCTTGAGCGAGCTTGTCGAGGATGCGGTTCGCGAGCGTGTCCTTTCCCGCGCCGTCGATGGCGTCGATGACGATGATTTTTGGGTTCATGTCTTTTCCGTGATGGTTTGAGTGCCTCGCTTCATGTTGAACGGATTGGTGTCATCCAGATCGACATGAGCCACGATGTTGGGGTATGCCTCGTGAAAAAGGGTATACATGTCGATCGTAGCATGGCGCGCGGTGGGGTGCACCGTCTGCCCCGTTCGCAGTTCGAACATGTACAGCGTCGAATGCAGCGGAAACTGCTGCCGACACGGTACGAGATATCCCATGGGGATATAGTACTGACGAACGACCTCATCATCGCAGATCGTATCGAGCGCGATGCGCTGCGATTCAAGAAGTGCAAGCGCTTCTTGCTCGATCTCTTCGGTGAGTTGGCTCAAATACCACGAGTGGAATCCGAGCTTGTCGGTGAGGAGAGGGATGCGGTTCACGCCATTACGATGGCGCTGAAGATCACGAAAGGACGCGAAGTCCAAGACGTAATCGAAACGCACCGTGCCTACTTCGGCGACGAGCGGAGGAAGCGCGGCGCGATACGGCCGATTCTTGAGCAGGTCGGCATAGTCGGCGAGCGACTCGTCGTTGAAGCTTGCCGTCATCTTCGTTGTGCGATGGATGACCTTGGGCTTCCAGAGAAGCTCATTCGACCACTGGGCCGCATGCACCTCGGTCTCGGCATAGGTCTTCATGAAGCCGCTGCCCGAATGCCGTTCATTCAAGAAAGCTTGGATATTGGCTGCGCCTTCGCGAACGACGGCGTCGGGATGATGCCGCAGCCAGATCAGCTTGTCGCGGATCTGCCGCAGGTTGCCATGCCACGAAAGGTTGGTACTGGCACCAGCGGGCAAGAAGGCCCGCATGATGTCGAAAGCCTTAGCTTTCACCGTATTGAGATAGCTCGTCAAAGCCTTCTCATCAGCATCTGCCGGTGGCGGATACTTGGCCTTGATGGCCTCGATCAACCGGGGCAGATTTCTGAGGTAGAACGCGCGCCACCGTTCGAGGTGGGCGTGGCTCTCGGGCGTGCCGATCGGATCAATGAAGGGCTGGTTCGAGAAGTCGATGTAACGGGTACTTGCTTCTTGACCGCTATACAGCGGCCAGTCCTGGATCGCCTTGGCGAAGAGCATCGAAACGCCTTCGAGGCAGAGCGTGACTGAGCCGCAGTCACCGATACTCGGGTGGCCGTAGCCAACATAGAACTTGTCCATGAACGACGTGGCGCCGCTCTTCTTGAAGCGCTCCATACGCTCTTCGATCGGTCCGGGATCGCGCGAGTAGAGAGCTTGCGCCATGGCAAGCTCTTCTGCGGTAGGCGGACGACCGAGGGCCTTAGTCATCTCTTCGAAAAGGTCGAGAATTTTCACGGTAACTCCTTGGTTTCAAATGTCCGCTCCAGCCAGAGCGGCGGGATCACCGAGACCTTAGCGGGAGGGTAAGTGGCCTGCAAGTCGAGTCTTGACGCTTATCTTTTGCTTCGTTGGCGCTGCCTGTAATATACCAATTCGTATGCCATCTCTCATTATCGGCCTCGTTGGCCAGGCCGGTTGCGGCAAAGGTACGGCTGCAGACTTTCTGCAAAAAGAATACGGTGCGGGGTATGTGCGTTTTAGCGCGATCTTGGGTTCTATCCTCGATGCATTAGCCTTAGAAAAATCACGCGAAGAATTTATTCGCATCTCAGAAGTGTTGCGCAAAGAATTTGGTGAAGATGTTTTATCTCACGCTATCGCTCGCCAAGTGCTCATGTCTGATAAAGATATTATCGTGATTGATGGCATCCGCCGTCTCGAAGATATTGTCGCTTTTGAACCTTTGCCTCAGTTTGCCCTTGTCGCGATTGATGCACCCGCTGAACTCCGTTTTGAACGCATGAAGAAGCGTGGTGAAAAAGCCACTGAGTCCACCATGACCTGGGAACAATTTCAACATGAAGAAGATGCGCCAACTGAGCGCACCATTCCCGAAGTAATGGCGCGTGCGACGGTGACATTTGATAATTCTGGCACCCAAGAAGCGTTGATTGAAAAAATAAAAGCATTCATGCAAAACCGTTAAAACAAAGAGAGGCCCTTGGACAGATGTCCAGGGGCCTCTTTTCATTCAGGCGGCG
>CALMET010000125.1 GCA_937863195.1 uncultured bacterium | reverse complement strand
AACAACCTCTCTCAGTGGTCGTGCCACCTTTACCGTAACATCACTGAAGAATGGCGTTGCAACGTTTACACCGAGCTATAATGGCACGGCTCTCAGCAAATCGGTTAACGTTACGTTTAAAGACGGGTTAACCCTCGCCTTGCCGGTTGGTTCTCTCGTTAAAATCCCGGATGACAATAACGTTGCCACACTCAGTGATACGGCCGTTTACTACTATGCCTCTAACGGCAAACGCTTTGTCTTTCCGAATGACAAAGTCTTTTTCACTTGGTATCCAGACTTTTCTTCGGTGCAAACCATTACTCTCGAACAAATGTCGATGATTCCGATTGGTGGCAATGTCACTTATCGTCCTGGCTCAAAGCTCGTGAAGTTTCAAACCGATACCAAAACCTATCTCCCAACCAAAGGCGGCGTCTTGCGCTGGGTTACCTCTGAACAAATTGCCCGACAATGGTTCGGCGCAAACTGGAACGCCAATGTCGACGATATCTCAGAAGCTTTCTTTTCAAACTACTCCATCGGTGCCGCCGTTAACAACGCTCTCGACGTCAGTCCCGAAGGCTCTGGCGCGCAGGTAAATAGCATCGATAGAGATCTCGGTTTCTAAAAACACCCCGACATTATGTCGGGGTGTTTTATTTTGAGCGAAATTTTTTTCTGTCGAAATAGAGTTGTTTTTGCTTTTCAAACAAAGGTAATATCTTTTGTTTTTCTTCTTCAGTGTAAATAGGAGCCTCTTCTTTTGGGTCTATGACCTCACCGTTTGGGCCCGTTGGCACACGCTTCCATGCCCTGTCCCCACGAGTACGTGGATACTTCCAATGAACCTCTCTCCAAATCGTCTCTTCTTCTCTCGCGGTTGGCTTGCGCTCAGCTGAACTCGTCTCTGCTTGATACTCTGCAAATGGATTGCTTCTAAGTTTTTTCTCGCCGTTAATATTCCCAAAGTCTCCCCAATTAAACGGCTCAACATTTGATGCCTTAAGAGATTGTTTGTTGGCTTTTTTTTCACCATTAATATCCCCAAAATCACCCCAGTCGAGTGGCTCAACATAAAGTTTGTTTACGGGAAATACTCCTGAATCCGATTCAGGCTTGCTGCTGGCAGGACCCTCAAACTTCTCTTTCATAGAGGCAGTCTATCATTCAACACAAGGATAAAAAAGCCCTCCGAGGTGATCGGAGGGCTTTGTTTGATTACGCTTTGATTGGGCGAAGCTTGATGTCTTTAACATCTTTCAAACGCTTCTTGTTTTTGCGGACGAACGAGATGTCGTTCTTGGTGACCTTGGCCTTGCGGACAAGTTCGATCTTTGAAATCGATGGGAGGTTGAGCGGGAAGATCTTCTCAACGCCAACACCTTCAGCGATTTTGCGTACGGTCATCGTTTTGTGACCAGGACCGCCAACAGCAATCACAAGGCCTTCGTAGACCTGGATACGTTCGCGTTCGTCGCCGGACTTGGTGACGTCTTTGATCTTTTGGTGCACGCGAATCGTCATGCCCGTCTCTACTTGAGACGAGTGGATTGCGGCAGGGAGGACGAGGGTTTCAGCCATAGAGAATGCGAGAAGACTAGCGAAAATCACGAAAGAGGTCAAGTCCTACGCAAGATTTGGCGCAAATATGGGGCGGTTTTGCTGGTTTTGGACTTTGCCACCTCTTCGGGGGTGCCTTGGGCCATGATTTGGCCCCCACGAAGCCCCCCGTCTGGGCCCATATCGATCATCCAGTCGGCGGCCTTCATAATATCGGTATTATGCTCGATAACGACCACGGTATTACCCTTATCGACCAAGGCCTGAAGAACCTGCAAAAGGCGCTTCATATCGTCAAAATGGAGGCCGGTGGTCGGTTCATCGAGGATATAGAGGGTTCGGCCGGTTGCGCGGCGTGAGAGCTCGGTAGAGAGCTTTACACGCTGCGCCTCGCCGCCAGAGAGGGTCGTCGCTGACTGCCCAAGACGGACATACCCCAAACCGACCTCGTCTAAGACCGAAAGCTTTTCATAGATGCCTGGCTGGTCGACGAAGAAGCGCTTTGCCTCTTCTACGGTCATGTGAAGGATGTCGGCAATGGTCTTGCCGCGATAACGCACCTCGAGGGCTTCGGCGTTATAGCGCTGACCATGGCATTCGTGACACTCGACATAGACGTCTGGCAAAAACTGCATCGAGATCTGGATACTGCCATCGCCCGAACACGCTTCACAGCGTCCACCACCTTTGACATTAAAAGAGAATTTGCCTGCGTCAAAGCCACGCGCCTTCGCTTCAGGGATTTCAGTAAAGAGATCACGGATGGCCGTGAAGACACCGGTATAGGTGGCAGGGTTTGAGCGTGGCGTACGACCAATCGGTGATTGATCGACCGAGACGACTTTATCAACGTGCTCAATGCCATCGATACGCTTATGTGCACCGATCGGATCTTTGGTACCGTAAAAATGATTTGAAAGCGAACGACCGAGAATATCCAAAATCAAGGTCGACTTACCTGAACCCGAAACACCGGAGATGCAAACAAACTTTCCAAGCGGGATAGAGCAATCTACGTTCTTCAAATGATACGCCGTCGCACCTTTGATAGAGATGTTTTTACCATTACCCTTGCGGCGTGTTTTTGGTTGATCAATCTTCAACTTACCTGAAAGATATTTGCCCGTGGTGGATTCTTTTTGTTTTTTGATTTGGGCGAGTGTCCCTTCGGCGATGACATGACCCCCGTATTCGCCAGCACCTGGGCCAATATCAACGATCCAGTCAGCGGCCTTCATAACTTCTTCGTCATGCTCAACGACAAGCACGGTATTACCAAGATCGCGCAAACGTTTAATCGTACCAATCAGCTTGTCATTGTCGCGTGGATGCAAACCGATCGAAGGTTCATCCAAAATATAAATCACCCCAGAGAGCTCGCTACCCAATTGCGCTGCCAAACGCACACGCTGCGATTCGCCACCAGATAATGACATCGAAGAACGATCGAGGGTGAGATAATCGAGACCAACGTCGAGCAAATGCGTGAGACGTTTTTTTACTTCGTTTGCGACCTGCGCCACAACCGCTTTTTCTTGCGGATTCAAATCATCCTTTTTATCTTTTTTTGCAAACGATTCAAAAAACGTGCGCAACTCGTCTAAAGGCATCGCGACGAGATCGGCGATGCGCTTATCGGTAAGTGAGACAGCGAGAGCCGCTTTGCAGAGACGTGCACCACGACACTCGGGGCACGTGAGCACGCGCATATAAGTCTCGAGCTCTTTTTGGACGTA
Source organism: uncultured bacterium (assembly GCA_937863195.1). The sequence goes on along the minus strand of CALMET010000125.1, from coordinate 15,680 downwards.
TTCAGAATCGGTCTCTTTATGCTTCGCTTCAAGCATCGCCAAAATACCGTCAAAACGGTGGCCTTTACCATCGACGTCATAGAGATCTTCAGCTGCGCCATAAAATAGCACCTGCAAAGATTTTGATGAGAATTCTTGGACGGGAGTGCTGATCGAGAATCCGTGCTTTTTGCCTACGGCCTCAATGAGTTTTAGCTGCGATTGCTGGCTCCCAGCGATACGCGTCCATGGCTTAATCGCGCCTTGAGCAAGTGTGAGCTTTTTATTTGGGATGACAAGCTCTGGTTCGAGGACAAGCTTTGTACCCAACCCTGTACACGCTGAACACGCACCATGTGGAGAGTTGAACGAAAAAAGCCGAGGTTCAAGTGGAGGTAAAGATATCTCACACTTTGAACAGAATAATGAACAGGATAAAAGCTGTTCATCACCATTATCTTCATTTAAAAAGGTCAGGGTACCGTTCGCGAGCTCGATTGCTTGTTTGATCGCGAGCAGCACAGACTCAATAACAGCGGCCGAACCTTTATCAAAACGCCCCGTTACAATCTCGAGCGTATGTTCTTTTGTTTTGTCGATGCGTGCTTTAGAGAGCTCTTCGATATCAACGAGCGTCCCGTCAAAACGAGCTTCGCGAAAACCGCGTTGTTTAGCCGACTGCAACGCAACTTTATGCTCACCTTTTTGCTCGCGCACGATAGGCGCCAAAACGGTTACGGGATTTTTCTTTAAGCGCTTGAGCAATTCTTCAGCCATAGCTTGTGGCGATTGTTCGCTCACGGGCGCATCACAGGTTGGGCAATGCGCGCGACCGGCACGCGCAAAAAGCACGCGTAAAAAATCATAAATCTCGGTGGTGGTGCCAACGGTTGAACGAGGATTATGAGATGTGGTTTTTTGATCAATGGCAATGGTTGGCGACAAACCTTCAATGGAGTCGAGGTCTGGCTTGTCTTGCAGCTCCATGAATTGGCGAGCATACGATGACATGCTTTCCATGTATCGGCGCTGGCCTTCGGCGTGGATAGTATCAAAAGCGAGCGAAGACTTGCCCGATCCAGAAAGACCGGTCATCACGATGAACGCATTTTTCGGCAGGTCGAGGGAGACGTTTTTTAAATTATGAACGCGTGCTCCCCGCACCGAAAGAACATTTTGTTTGCGTGCTTTAGCCTTTGGCATGTTGGCGCGAGGCTAGCACTTTGTGCGCTCGCGATCAAGGGTTAGCTTCCCGCGCATCTAAGACCGTCTCGTACTGCTGCCGAGGGCTTGCACTGCCCGATATCGAAAAGCCTGTTTGAACCATTTAAAGGGGTCCAGTTTCTCACGGCATTTGTTTCATCGGGGCAAAACACACAAGTGAATCCGTCTGATCCGGTGCAGGGGAAAAATGTTTGTGTGGCATTACCCTCACGGACTAAGCCGCAAACAGCACCGTCCGTTGCATTCCGCGGAGCGCAGACTCTTTTATTATCTAAAACATCATCAGACACACATCTCGTGCCCTCATCTCTACAGTCACGATGATACTTACAAATGCTGCTTGGAATCACTTCTGTACTCCCATTTATTGTCCTAATATCAGCCAGTGTCGCCGTTGGGACTGATTTTGCACAGACTTTTAAATCTCTGTTGATAACAAGTGCATTTGGTACATCCTCAGCATCATTTGGGTAGTTATATTGTCTTTCAACGCATTCTAGCCCACTCGCACACCCTGCATCGACCGGCATCACACCACCAGGCCCTGATGACGTTCTAATCCCTCTTCCGCAAGGAGAGCCCTCTTCATTGCCGCTTTCTTTTACACAGACCTGCCACTCATCCCATGCCGCATAAGAATGACCCAAGCATACTAGTCCAGCGCTCTCATCACAATGCTCAGCCGCCGAGCAAACGCTATATAGCCCACCATTCGAGCAAAAATTTTGTAAGCCCTCGTTATAATCTGGCAAATCTGTGTTTGAAATTGCTTCAGCGTATTCATCCGCTTCAACGCATACTTGACTCGCGGGACACGAGCCTGAAACAACGTTACTAAAAATCGCTCGAACGGCATCCATGTCACTCGTGCCAGTAGGCGTACCTCCTGAATTGCAGGAAATCATTGGTCTTGCACGTAATAACAGTGGATCCCAATACGATATCACTGATCCAACAGGAGCATCTCTCAACTCCTGTCTTGCTGTTTCTGACAAGCCAGGTCGTAATTGTCCAATACTTGGCACAAACCCAACACAGGCAATATTTTCTAGCGGTTCAGTAAACTGCAAAACCGTCGTGGCGGGATTAATCGTATTCAAAATCACATAGGCACCCAGCACGAGTACCATTCCAACAATGGCGTTTTTAATAACATCCTTGCCGTCTTTTACGCCAATCGGTGATGCCGCCAGTAGGTAGCGAAAACCGCCATAAGTCACCATAACAATCGCGACCACCAAAACAATGGCCGTCATATAGCGATAGACAACGTTAATATACTCGGTGAGACCATTTACTTCGGTCGTCCCGCCGATACCGACACCGAGTCGCACAGGAAAGACCGGGTCTCTATCCGCACATTGTGCCGCTAATTGCGCTTGAACTTCTTCTGGAGAACGGCCGAGAACGTCAGCGGTAGGAGGAGGTGTACCAGAGTCCGTTGAAGCGCTCGTAACCGGGGCAACGGGTGTTCCGTTAATGAAGCTAGCAATGATTGGTGCGACAAGTTCACCGAATCTTGGATATCCACCCGGATCTCTTCTGTCGAAGTGCACATCACCCGGTGGCTTAGTTATTGATGTCGTTAAATCCCAGAGATCGTAGTAATGCGTCACCCTCGACGGCATATAGCTATTCATGAACGTTCTCGATTGCACATGCTTATCTGGAGATTCGTAATAGGTAGGCCCGAACCAAATAATGTTTGTTGATTTTGGTTGCAGGAGCGCAATTAATTGATCGATCTTACTGCCATAGTTTGCTGCGCATGGACGCGTACTCGCACAATCATTACCGCCCAAAAAAACGACCACGGCATCATATGTGCCAGAATTTTGGCTTAAAAAGTCTGAAACCGGACCTCCAGTATTACAATTAGCGTTTGCAACCGTTGGCACACCTGTGAGCATACTCTCTACACCCCAACAAACCTTGGTATAGCGACCCACCACCGTAATACCCGATGCTGAAAGCTTCTGACCCAGCCCTCCGCTGCTCATTAAATTCACTGATTGACTATCACCGATGATGAGTATACGACGAGCCGTTTGCGTCTGTGCAGAAACAAAGGCTAAAGGCCAGCTCAAGGCGAGCGAGGCAAGAGAGAGGGCGGCGGCGAAGCGGCGCAAGAGAGTTTTCATAGGTTATTTGGTTGAATTCGTATGTTGCTTGCCGAGCCATTTTATAATGGCATCAAACGCTTCACGATCAAGCGAGCCCTGCACACGGTGACCATTGAAGAAAAAGGTTGGTGTCCCTCGTACGCCCGTTTGCAATCCGAGCGCGATGTCGGTCTCGACGACGGGGCGGGTGCGCTCTGAAGCAAGACAGTCCTCAAACAACATTACCGAAACACCAGACTCTTGCGCGTAGCGTGACAAATCTTTGTCGCCAAATTGCTGATTCAAGAAGAGACGGTCATGGTATCCCCAGAATTTATTTGGATCGATTTGCATCACGCATCGCGCTGCCATCGAAGCCCTTGTTGCCCCCGGATGCAGATATTCGATCGGAAAGTCACGTACGATCAAGCGCACATCATCTGGTCTCTCGGTAACAAGTTGTCGCACATGCTCAAAAGACTGCTTGCAGAATGGGCAACCATAGTCCAAAAATTCAACCATGACGACGGGCGCATCTTTAGAACCGATGGACGGAGCGTCATCTGACTGCAAGCGTAGCAGGTCAGACTTGCTCACATTTGGGGATACTGAGCGGTTGCTCACGCTCGAACCAAAGCTGCGTTCAAAAACAGGGTCAATCTCACCACTACGGATATCTGAATAGTATTGGTAGACCTGGCGAACAAAAGCCAATGTCCCCGTGACCAATAATAAAAGAAAAAGTACGCCAATAGCCTTACCTATGCCAAAACGGTGTTCAGGACGTGAAGAGAGCCAGGCGATCATGCGTCGCATTGTACCATGTCTCGACCTCACTCGACATCACCCACCGGCTTTGACGTAATGCCCGCCTTGCGCTAACGTGAGCGCCGATATGAGACAAACTATTCTCGCTATTGTAATGATCACTCTCTCGGTCGTCTTAACGATCTTGATTTTGCTTCAGCAGCGCGGCTCTGGCCTTGGCGCCGCTTTTGGCGGTGATTCGAGCGTCTTTCGCACCAAGCGTGGCCTTGAAAAGGTTATTTTCTACGTGACAATCGGTACCGCCGTCTTGTTTTTTGGTGCCGCCATCTTGAACCTCGTGCTCGCGTAATTGTTTCTGCTCTTCGTTTTGAAGAGCTTTTACCCTACAATTGACTCTATGCCTATCACGTTCTTCGATCGATTGAAACGCGCTTGGCAACGGGTCTTTTTTTGGCAAAAAAACGACCGCGCGAATGCCGAGATCGCCCCACAGTCACAAGATGATCATGCCTTGGTTTTAGCGATTAGCAATCCTAAGCCGGCGCATGGCCTCAAGCAAATACGTTTTGTAAATCGCGTGCTCTCTGGGCAAGAGAAGCGTATCTTTTGGCTCGCTGTCGTTTTGCTTGTTGTTTCTGCCGGCATGCTTGCGACCGAAATTATTCGCCATAATACGGTCTCGAGCCCTAACGTTGGGGGCACCTATATTGAGGCATTGATCGGCTCACCAAAGCTCGTGAATCCGCTTTTTGCCCCAGCAAACGATGTTGATCGTGATTTGTCCTCACTGATTTTCTCTGGACTCTTTCGTGTTGGGCCTGATTTGAGCCCATTGCCTGAATTAGCCGAAAGCTACCAATGGCTTGACGATGGCAAAACGTTGCAAATCGTCATGCGCAAAGATGCACGCTTTCATGATGGTGAAACGGTTGATGTTGATGATGTGCTCTTTACCGTTGCTGCCGCAAAAAATGCCGCTTGGCGTTCGCCTGTGAGTTCATTGCTGAAAGATGTGCAGACCGTGCGTGTCGACGACGTAACGGTACAGTTTCAATTACCTGAAGTCCGTCCAACGTTTTTATTGGACCTCACCTTCGGTATCTTGCCTGAACATTTGTGGAATGAGATCCAAGAAACCAATGCTCAGCTCGCCGACTTGAATATCCGCCCGATTGGCAGCGGACCTTATCGCGTGACGGCGTTTACCCGCGATAGCAAAGGCGCGATTCTACACTACGATCTTGAACGGTTTGATTCATTTTACGGTATCAAACCGAATATTCAACATATTCGTTTTAGATTTTATCCTGATCGCAAAACCGCCGCAGATGCCCTTAAGCAGCAACAAGTAAGCGGCCTTGCCTTTTTGCCATGGGGCGATGCGAAGGCTCTCAACTCGGGCAAAATCCGCACGGTTCAGCTTGAACTCCCACAAGAAACCGTCGTTTTCTTTAATACCAAGGACAACGTACTCAAAGACGTGAAGATTCGCGAGGCATTGATGAAGGCCATCCAACCAAGTGATATTCAAGGGCTCTTGCAAGCACCGTCAGCTCTCGTAAATGGACCTTATCCGTTTATTGAAAATGCTTCATCGACGCAAATCGCAGACCTTGATGCGGCGCGCAAAGCATTGAATGACGCGGGTTGGATTTTGGCCGAGGGTGCGTCGGTGCGTACACTGAAGACTTCTGGCAGTGCTTCAAGCACCTCTTCGACCGCACAAGAACTCTCTATTACGATTAGCGTCCCTGAACAGCCCGACCTCCAAAAAGTCGCAGAAGCGCTTCAACGCTTTTGGTCGCTTGCGGGGGCAAAGGTCACTATCATCGTTACTGACGTGCGTGAAATCGTGGCAAACCGCACCCACCAGGTCTATGTCACGAACGTTCAACTCTCGCCGAACCAAGATATGAAACCCTTTTGGAGCAGCGCTGCGGCCGCTGGAACGGGTCTCAACTTCTCGAACCTTTCAGATCGTGACGTTGATGCCGCCCTTGTTGCTATCGATAATGCAACGAGTACCGAAGCGATTGCGACAGCACGACAAGCCTTCATGAATACCGTGCAATCAAAATTTGCCGCCTACTTCTTGCTCCGTCCTTCGTATGCCTATGCCATTACAACCGACGTCAAAGGCGTCACGAATGAAGGCATCTCACGCCCATCAGATCGCTTTCAAAACATCCACAAATGGTACATCAATACCCATTGGACGTGGAAAGCGGAATAAGGTAGAAACGGCGACACGTGGGCAAATGGCGAAATTGGCAGACGCACTGGCTTCAGGTGTCAGCGATCGCAAGGTCATGAGGGTTCAAGTCCCTCTTTGCCCACCATAAAAATCATCCCGTCCCTCGACTGCGCTCGGGATGACGGGGTGTTTTTTTACGAAAGAAAAACCCGGTGAGCATTGGCAGAGAGGCCAAGAGGCGCACCGGGCACAGATCAAGAAGGTTCGTTCTCGAGGATGGGCTCTGGGCCGAATCCGAGATACCGCTTCTTGATTTCAAAGAGCTCTGACTGTGGGCCTTTCGGCAATTGATTGACCACCGATGTAACGACTTGAACCGGATTGTCACGGTTCGTCACGATCCTGAGATAGATCATGCTCACGAGCTCATTCGCATGTGACTTGTTCATCACTCGACTACGGATGTACTCAGCGCAGGCATTGAGATGCCGCATGCGCAAACCGCTGTCCTTGGTGCCGGCGATCTGGCCCGCGAACTGCATCAACCTTTTTCTGAGCGCGAACTGGTAGTACGGGCTCTGAGGATCAGAACAGATCACCATAGCTTCATCACAGATCGCAATCAAACGCACGACGTCATTGTCATAGTCGTCTTCGAAGGACTGCATGAAGGCTTCATAAGCCTCCGAGTCAGAACCGAAGATGACCTGCAAGAGCTCATGCACTCGCTCGAGATCGGTCCGAATCTGGAGTTGCATAACCACTCCAGCGTCTTCTTGTTGTTCAGTATTCTCCACGTGACTCACTTCTCCTGCGTATTGCAGGGATAAAGAGTGTTTTTCTCACGATCTGACAAGATCGAGAGGGCGCAGTATCCCATAATATTATTAAAAGGTCAAGTAAACCATCTTTCACTCTTCATGGACCGATATTTGGCTAATATTAGCGCAATATAAGCCTTATCCACTTGACGAAAACGCTTAGTGCTGGTAACTTGTCTTCGTTGAACGCTTTTCGTCTCTCATTGAACTCACTCAATGGGGGACGAAAGTCGTGACAACCTCGAACAAGTAAATAGTACAAAAGCTCTTTTCTTTTTTTGCTGGCTGACCGATTCTGAATATTTACCATTTCTATGGAACAAACAAATACCCCGGGTACGGGCGCTCCGGCGACTCCGAACCCAACCCCACGTCCGCTTCCGCCACGTGGACCGCGCCCTCCTTTTAAACCAAGGGGCGGTGCCAATTACAATACGCGCGACAGTTTAAAAACTGGCTTCGCGAAAGATGAAAAATACCGCGGCCATGGCACGAGTGACAAAAATGAAGTCAAACGTGGCAATCGCCGTCGCGGTCCAATGAGCTTGATTCAACCTTTGCCACGCATGGGTGCCTACAAGCACAACCCGCAACGCAAAACCGGTTCTGATACGGACAGCCTTCAAGTTGAAGGCGCTCGTCTCAAAGTTACCGTTGTAGGTGGCAATGAAGAAATCGGCCGCAACTGTACGCTTCTTGAATACGGCGAAGACATTATCATTATTGATCTTGGTCTTCAGTTTCCTGACGACGACATGCCTGGCGTTGATTACATCATCCCGAACCTCTCATCGCTCAAGGGCCGTGAAAAAAATGTTCGCGGTGTGATTATCACCCATGGTCACTATGACCATATTGGTGGCATCCCTCATCTCGTCCCGACGCTCGGCAATCCGCCGGTATTCGCGACTGATCTCACGTGCGGCATTATCGCCAAACGCCAAGAAGACCACAAAGACAAACCTCGCTTGAATCTCTTCTCTGTTACTTCAGACGATGTGCTTCAGCTCGGTGCGTTCAAGGTTGAATTCTTTGGTGTTGCCCACTCGGTCCCCTCTTCACTTGGTGTCATCGTGAACACGCCAGCCGGCATTATCGTTCACACGGGTGACTTTAAGCTCGAAGAAGGCCCAGGCGCGCAATCAAAACAAGACACCGAAAAGATTAAAGCGCTCGGTGAACGCAATGTGCTCGCGCTCATGTGTGACTCAACCAATGCTTCAAAGCCTGGTCGCCAAATGCCTGAAATCGAGATCCAGCACAATATCGATGAGATCATTAAGAACGCCAAGGGCCGTATCATTATTGGTACCTTTGCTTCGATGATTGCGCGTGTTCAACAGATTATCAAAGCCTGTGAACGCAGCGGCCGCAAGGTTGCTATCGAAGGCTTCTCGATGAAGTCGAACGTGATGATTGCCCAACAGCTCGGTTATATGGACGTCGGCAAGACGACCTTGATCGATGCTCGTGACCTCGACAAATATCCTCGCGAAAAAACGGCGGTTATTTGTACCGGTGCTCAAGGCGAAGAACGCGCCGCGCTTATGCGCATCGCCAACCACGAACACCCTACGGTGAACTTGGTTGCTGGCGATACTGTCGTCTTCTCGTCTTCGATTATTCCTGGCAATGAACGCTCGGTACAACGCGTGAAAGATACTCTTTGCCGCGAAGGCGCTGAAGTCGTCCACTATAAAATGATGGACGTTCATGCTGGTGGCCACGCACAACAAGATGATCTTGTTGAAATGCACGGCATGATTAAGCCGAAGTACTTGATCCCTATTGAGGGTCACTACTCGTTCTTGGTCGACCACGCCAAAGTCGCTATCGCCAATGGTTTCAATCCGAAAAATATTTTTATCGCGGATAATGGCCAGGTGATGGAGTTCGACAATCAAGGCAATGGCATGATGACCAACAAAAAGATCGAAACGGGCTATGTGTTCGTTGACGGTCTCGGCGTTGGTAATACCAACCAAATCGTCCTTCGTGATCGTCAGCATCTTGCTGGCGACGGCGTCGTGATCATGGTCGCCGTCATTGACGGCCGCACCGGCAATCTCGAAGCCATGCCAGACATTATCGCTCGCGGTTTTGTCTTCATGAAAGAGATGCAGGACCTTATCGGTCAAAGCCGCGCTAAGGCCGCTGCCATCGTGAAAGCCGCTACTGAACACAGCAAAGGCCAAACGGATATGTCGCTCTTGAAGGACAAACTCCGTGACGAAATGGGTGAATTCTTGTACGTCAAAACCCAGCTTCGCCCAATGGTTATCCCGGTTCTCATCGAGGTTTAACGCCTCCCCCTTGCCCCCTCCTCACTTGTCGTGAGGAGGGGGTTTGGTTTTATTTACATTTCGCCTGTCGTGCGATAGCCTGCATGCATGAAAGAGATGCTTTTTTCGGGGGTAAAACCGACCTCGATCCCGACCTTGGGTAACTACATTGGCGCCCTCAAACAATGGGCGACCTTGCAGCATGAATACCCTTCGATGTTTTGTATTGTGGACTCTCATGCCATCACGGTGCCGCAAGATCCAAAAGAATTGCGTCGTCTCACCATGGATATAGCCGCGACCTATGTTGCTGTTGGCCTCGATCCAAAACGCACGACCATGTTTATTCAAAGTGAAGTCGCTGAACATGCTGAGCTCGCGTGGATCTTGAGCTGCTCTACACGCATGGGTGAACTCTCACGCATGACACAGTTTAAAGACAAGTCACAAAAAGAAGGTGCTGATGGCGCTGGTGTCGGTCTCTTTACCTACCCTGTTTTGATGGCGGCCGATATTCTTCTTTATGACACAACGGTCGTGCCAGTTGGCGAAGACCAAGTGCAACATGTTGAACTCACACGCGATATTGCCCAACGCTTCAACTCGACCTTTGATGAAGATGCGTTCTACGATCAAACGTTCATCCAACCAAAAGCACTCATTCAAGAACACGGTGCTCGCATCATGAGCTTGCAGGATCCATTGAAGAAAATGAGCAAGAGTGATGAATCTAAAATTGGTACCATTTTGTTAGACGATGACGCCGAAACGATCACGAAGAAAATCATGAAGGCCGTCACCGATGCCGATAGCGTGGTAAAGTATGATCCTGATACAAAACCTGCCATTTCAAATTTGATGGTGATTCACCATCACATGACCGGTAAAACGATGGAAGAAATTGAGGCAGAGTTCACCGGCAAAGGTTACGGAGATTTCAAAAAAGCGGTTGCTGAAGGCGTTGCGAATCACCTCGCACCAATCACCAAGCGCATTCATGAACTACGCGCTGATCCGACGGAGCTCAATCAAATTCTCACGGATGGCGCAGCGAAAGCTCGTGAAATCGCTAAAGTAAAACTCGAACAAGTAAAAAAGAAAGTAGGCCTCGGCCGTTAAAAACAAACGCCCCCGCACCAGAGTTGGTACGGGGGTTTGTTTTAGGCTGCCTTAGTGGCAAAGAGAATGAACGCTTTTACTTCACCGCCGAGATCTGGACGCAAGTCCCAAGGGACTCCGACGATGCGGCGATGATGGTCGATGATGCTCGACTTTTGCAAGGTGCGCTTCTCACCGTTTACTGAAGAGTAGACGCGTCGCTTGCTCGTACGACGAAAGGTGTCCAAAAGCCCTGATCTGATCGAGGCGATAACGGCCTCTTTGCCCCCATAGAGGGCATCGAGGTTCACCTTTTCAGCCAGATCGCGCATAAGGCTCTTGTAGACGCCTTCTGCACGTTCGACGGCCTTTGGCCTCAGCGTATACCGCTCACGCACGTGACGCGGCATCGAACGAATGGCCATAAAGACCTTGGACTGAGCGATGAGATCTGAATCTTGCTCGTCGCCGCAGAGCTCACGCCAACCACCAAAGCCGATGCGACCATCGCCTTCGGTAATGCCGCTCGCTTCGAAAACCGAGATCACGGGGATAATCTCATCCACGACACCAAGGCGCTCCGCTTCGAGCAGCATGCAACCGGCTTCTACCGAAACCGGGAGCAGAGCGATGCGTCCACCTTTCTTCGTTACCTTACCTGATGGGCTCAGGCATCCGAGCGCTTGCAATGTGCTCTCGGCGTCCCTCACCAAATACTCAGGCGGCTGATGAAAGAACGCGATGTCCTGCATACGATGACCAACCATGGCCAACTTCAGCGCGATTTGCTCGAGCTTGATTCGCATGATCTCGGGGACTGGGTATTCATCTCGTTCGACTTCTGGAGCGTGATCGATGTAGTAGCCGAGCTTGGTACGCCCGGCACGTCCTCGACGTTGCTCAGCATCGGCGAGTGAAATCACCTCTTCATAGAGGCCGGTGACACCACCTACGACGCAAGCGCGGTTCTCGAGACCCGAGTCGATGACGGCATCGATATCGTCGATGGTGATCGACGTTTGCGCCACTGAAGTGGCGATGATGCACTTGGGGCGATCATAGTGCTTGAAGCAGCGCTGTTGCTTGTGGGTATCAAGCTCAGCATGCAAGGGCAATATGACCGCGTCACGTCGGTGCTCGCTATCGAGTACCTCCATCAAGTCATGAATCTCACGCTTGCCGGGAACAAAGATCAAGACGTTCTTGCCTCGCTTGAGCAAGGCATTCGCGTCATCGGCAATGGATGCGCCTTTTTTGATCTTCTTCACCAGGTGGGTGCGTCCTGTCACGGTCACCACGGGCGCATCGTCGAAGTATGCTGAGAGTCGTTCGGCATCGAGCGTGGCGCTCATGATGACGATCTTGATCTGATGACCTTCAGTGATGGCTTTGCGTGCTAGCGCAACCAAGGCTTCGATATGTACATTCCATTCATGGACTTCGTCGATGATGAGGACATCAAATTCAGAATTGTGCCCCATAAGTTCGCGCATCACGACGAGTCCGTCGGTGGCAAACAAGAGGCGTGTCTTCTCACTTGAGATCTTGTCATCACGCGTGCGCACGCCGATCGTGCAGCCAAGTGGCTCACCATATTCGGCAGCCACAAACTCTGCGACAGAAAAGGCCGCGAGCCGTCGCGGCTGAGTCACCATGACCCTAAACCCATGATCGAGCAGGTACCGTGGCACCTGGGTCGACTTACCACTCCCGGTCTCTGCGACGATGATCGTCACAGGATTCTCGAGAATGGTTTGTATGATCCGATCACGTTGTTTTGCGATGGGAAGGTCCAAAACTCACCTCCTAGTGTTCAAGATTGAACGCCATCAGCTCAACGTTTTTGGGGGGATTTGTCAATGCATTGAAGATAGCTACGATGAACGAGGATACTTCGTCTTTCCTTTTGCCTGACGCATTTGTCCGATGTTTGCCCTGTAGGAATTGATAGAGTTACGTAACGCTTGGTGAGCTGAGCCCTGAATGGGTTCGTCTGGATCCGTTTCACAACTCCCCTCCTCCTGACCTGGTGCAGCACTTACAGCAAAAAGATTTACTCCTGCTGATTTCATTTTATTCATCCAAATCATTGCCCGAGCATTTGCATCTCTTTCGGCAATAGCTCTAGGGAGGTTAAACGTGTCGGCAAGATCATGATCTTGGATGTATTGTTGTAAGAGATATTTTGCCTCTTTAATGGCTTGGTCAACCTTTTCTGATTGAGCTTCAAGCTCGCGCAGCGTACTTTCATCCGTAACGATCTTGGCGGCATTTGCATGATCGGCGGTTTTACCGATAGGGAGCTCAACGAAAATACCGTCTGAATATTCATTGCTACCCAGCGGTAGTTTGATCACCAGGTGACCGCCCTCAAAAAAAACATCAGACACCATATCATTCGTGGATGGCTGTTGAAAATGTTCTAAGATCGCGATGATTTTTTGCTTACCTTCAGGAGAAAATAGCTGGTTTTGCTGTGACTCTGACAAGGGCGATTTAATGCCAGGGAGACGAAAAATATCCGACCGGTTGTCCGCAAGACGGACTTCGTGCTGTTGAAATACCACGCCAATGTCTTTGCTTTTTAGCCCCTGAAGAAAATTTTGCAGTTTGGGGCTTTTTTCAACGATAGCCAAGTATTCGCTATTCAAGCGATGCTGCACCTCTTCTATTGACCCCTGTAGGGATTTTTTCTTGGCATTTTCAGTTCTGACGCGTTCTGCGAAAAAATCCCACTCAGACATGCGGCGACTAATCTCTTGCTCATCAATATCTGGTACAGACGCCTTAAGCTGACCCATGACTTCTTCTCGAGAAGCAGGGTCTTCTGTCTCAAATAGCGGCTTGCGATTTTCAGCTAAATATTTTCTGAACTCAGGCTCGGTATTTTGTGTAGCATGTCCAAGCTCATGCAAAAGCACGGCTAGCGCACCAGGATTATCTAACGGCGGGGCCGTGACGAGACCCTGAGACTGACTGAATGCGTAGCTTTTTTGCTTTTTCTCAGCCACGAGAATCTTACCAATGGTTGGCGCTTCTCCTACTGCACCCGTCATCCGTAAAACGTCTATCGTCACCGGTTTTCCATTTTTTTCACCATGCAGGAGGAGGGATGTTAAAGATCTGGCTCTGCCATGGATATGGTAAGCACCCTCCTCAACTTCACCGTATGCTGCCTCTACGCGACAAAGAGGTTCACCTTCTTGAGTTTTCCATACTTGAGACTCTTTTAGAGGTCTCTCTGGACTTTCGTGGCGCGCTGAGCCTTGTGGTGCAGTGGTTCGCTCAACCCGTGCAGAATCTTCATTTACTCCCATTTTCTCCATGCTCATACAATGATAATACCTCAGTTACTTCGTCTTTCTTACAAAGGTCCCGTCCCAATCAACACCTGGCGGATTGGCTTCATATTCGCTACAGCGGTCAAAAAAGAGCTGGGCGGTGGTGTCATTGGCAAAACGGTTCATATAGGCCGCAAAGAGCGCCTTAGCCTGCGAGAAGTGACGCTGGTAGTACTGAGTGAGGGCATCAGCAAAGAGTGCGGAGCGTTCTTTGTCTTCGTCGGTTGCGCCTTCGGTCGCTGAGAGAACTTCATACATCTTAATCGGCTCAGCTTTGCCTTTGACAGCGACTTGATCGAGTTCGCGTACTAGAAAGGCTCCGGCTAAATCAGTGAGGGTGTTTTTTGTCACGATGATTTCAACGCCATAATCTTTACATAAGCTTTCGGTACGTGAAGCGAGATTTACGCTATCACCAATAACGGTATAGTCATGACGAAGCGATGAGCCAATATTACCGACCACCATCTCGCCCGTATTCAACCCCACACCCACACGCAACTGAACGCCGTTAGGAAATTCGGCACGCGTATTCATCTCATGTAAACGCTTTTTCATTTTTAACGCGCAACGCACACCGCGAACGGCATGATCGTCTTGATTCATTGGGGCATTCCAAAACGCCATGACGGCATCACCGATGTATTTATCGAGTACGCCACCTTCTTCAAAGACGATCTTGGTCATCTCATCAAGATAAAGATTGAGGACTTCGACGAGCTGCTCTGGTGTCAGACTTTCTGAAAGCGTGGTGAATCCGCGCAAGTCAGAAAAGAGTACCGTCATGCGGCGGCGTTCGCCACCAAGACGGATTTTTGAAGGATCAGCCATCAATGACTCAACGACACTCGGCGAAACATAACGTCCAAAAATTTGTTTGATTTCTTGCTTGTCTTGTTCAGATGTTACAAAGCGAAATACTGATGCGCCCATATAGGCGGCGACCATGGCAATTACCGGCCACAATAAACCAAGTAAAATGCCCTTATCAAAAAGAATGAAGGTCGCGACGGCATACCCAGCAATAGCGAGAAGCAACAAAATCACACTATAGCGCGGACGCAAGAGATAGGCAGCAAAACCAACCATAAACACCGCAAATAACATACCAAGCCCAGCGAGCGCCATATTCAAATCACGCAACCAAGCGCGCGATAAAAGCGTGTCGGCAATCGAAGCATGAATCTCAACCCCGCTCATTGGTGTACCAGCCGATGTTGGGACGAGCTGCTCATCATGCAAATCACGCGCAGTCGCACCGATAAAGACGATACTCCCCTTCACCGATTCAAGACTCGTTGAGCCCTGCAAAATATCAGCAGCCGAAAGGCGACGAATCGTCCCGGGACTCCCCGGATAATTGATAATGAGACGGCCCGAGCTATCAGTAGAGATTTCATTTATCGCGAGAGCAAGACCTGCCACGCGCAATGTTTCAGCAGCGAAACTCTTTACGCTTGAACCGTCTTTTTCACGAACAATGACTGGCATGCGACGCGAAACGTTGTCTCCGTCTAATGGAAGATTCGTGAAACCCGATGCAGCAGCCGCGCCGAGAATTTGTGAGATGGGTTGGACGGCTTCACCGCGCTGAAGATACTCCCCGTTTTCAATCACGACATCAGAAAGCTCAATTGGCAAAACAACATTGCCGGCAAGCTTAATCGCGTTTGCGAGCTCTTGATCATGCAAGTCATTTGAGGCTTCAGGAAAATTCACATCCACAGCAATCACTTTGGCGCCTGCTTCAGATAAGCGACGCACAAGCTCGGCATGCACTGAACGGTCCCAAGGCCAGCGGCCAATGCGTGATAATGACGCGTCATCGATGGCAACAATCAAAAGACGCGTATCGGCAGACCGATCCAAAA
>CALMET010000124.1 GCA_937863195.1 uncultured bacterium | reverse complement strand
GGCGTCATAGAGACTGAACTCAACTTGGTAGACACCGTCAGCGACAGGATATCCTGAAGCATCCATCAGACGAGCCTGATAGGTGACATTGGCACGGACGCCAGGGGCGGCGTGCGTCATCGGTGTACTCACCGCAATCAATGCAAAGAACGCAAAGACGGCAGCAAAAATGGATTTGAGTGCACGAGAAAGGTGCGATGGTGCGATGTGCATATCTATATGTATTTATTCTATTCTTATTGATCATATTCGTCCTACTATAAGATAAAACCGCTCTGTTGAGCGGTTTTACTATTTTTACCCTGCTGTGTACCAGCTGTGGATAATCTGTGATGTCGAGTGGAAAACTATTTGCTTTTAACGAGCTTAATTGGTCGTTCGATCGCCTGTTCTTTTGTCTTTGTGAGGTCGATATCTTCAGATTTGAATCGCTCATAACCGACCTTATCAGCGGTGACAAAGTATTCATTCTTGCTTGCCAAGAAACCGTAGCGACCACGACTGTCGGTAACTTGGGTCTCAAGAAGCTTATTGTACTTCTTATCAAAGATACGGACGACAACTCTTTCAAGCGGCTTCTTTGAATCTACCTCTGAGACAATACCCCAATTCTTTGGTTTTCTGTTTGCGATGAGGCGACGGAAGATTAAGAAGGTTGCGAGCTGAAAGAGACAAAGACCAAACAAGATCCAACCTGGCTGAAGGGCAAAAGCAACAACGGTAATAATGAGTGACAGGGCGCCAATGAGATTTTGAACCTTGCGCAAGAAGTCTTTAAAGAGGACTTTTTTCGGCGGTATCTCTTTATTGTTTGGATCAAGTGGGATGTTTGGCGTTAAATCAGACTCCGCCTCAACATCGATCGGTTGCCCGTGATAGACATCAAGATAGTCATCATCCTCTTTTTTGCCCTTGGTTGTTTCACTTGGAAACAGGTATCCAGCCTTTACCGCCTCAATTCGATATTGGCCTTTTTTTACATGAAAGAAGAATCTACCTTTGTCATCCGTGATACGTGTCTGAATCACGAGACCCGTCTGAACATGAATTAAACGCACCGCAACAAGATCAATCCCCTGTTTCGTGATGGCATTATAGGCAACGCCCCACTTTTTGCGCTTACGTGCGCCGATGATCATGAACGGCTGAGTCAACAAGTACCAGAGATAGTTCAAGACACTAGCGAGTGTCGCGATATTGGCGATCGTGACCGCCGTAGCGATCAAACCCACCGTAGTGAGATCAACCGGGAGCGGCTGTCTAAGTTCAATTTGGCTCCCGAGCAAATTATTCGTCACGGTAACGACACGCTCTTCAGTATCAAACCCTTCTTTTTCAATGGTTACGCGATATTCGCCATTTGGGACAACGAATCCCCAGACACCATCCGATGTCGTAATACGTGGATTCACCTGGTTTGTCGCAGTACCTGACCAGATGCGCCAAGCGCCATTTACCTTTTCATAAACCGTTACCGTCGCATTCTCAACGGGACGCGCTTGACCAATAAACGGGATATCTCGAACGATAATCTGACCTGGGATACCGACAGAAACCGTCGTTGTCGCGCGCGCGATAGACCCGTCCCCATAACCAAAAGTCACTTCAGCAGGCATTTCACCTGAACGATCTGGCACAAAGCTCGCGATCCAATCACCATTCGGCTGTCTTGTGAGCAAGTAACGGTCATCACCGACACGAATCACCGCCGTATCTGGAGTACCTGGCACTTGGGATGCCGGCACACGCACGGTCACCGTTGGGCCTGGTACCGTATTAATCTGATTGTTCTCGTCTGGGATAAGTGAAACCGTGCCATTGCCTACCGTATATTCTGGCGTGATAACAACATTACGAATCGGTGGCTGAACAGGAGGGGTGGTCGTTGTCACCGTACCCGGCTCAGTACTTGTTGGTACAACCGGTGGAGTGGTTGTTGTTGGTTGCGTGGATGTTGGAGGCTCAATCACCGGAGGCGTTGTCGTTGCTGGAGGCGTTACAACGGGCGGCAAGACCGGAGGCGTAGAGGTCGGTGTTTCAATCTCTTCTCCAAACGGGGTCGCTTGAGCGAGTGCCCCTGAAGAGCGATTACCGCGACCATCGTACGCGAAGTTCGTATAGTAATAGATCTGACCCGGCGTTAAACCGCTATGCGTAGCACTTTGTCCGTTACCCTGGTAGACGAGGACACCATCATTTGGGTTATTTGGATAGCGATCCGTTCTTGCGAGAATACGTACATGTGAAAAATCCGCATCAAGAGGATTGTTCCATGAAAGCAAATTAAGATACTGGCCAGGTACCGCCGTAAAGTTCAACGGATTCGACGGAGCAATAACATCGACGGTCGTTCTAAAGGTAAAATCACCTGACATCGCCGTCGTTGATGCCGTCTCGGACATCACACGAAAATGATAGATCGTATCTGGATTCAAATTACTCAAGTTCACTAAATGTCCCGTTACGAACGTGCCTACAACCGAGATATCACCGTAGGCATCCGAGATCCCATAATCAACACGGCTATTTGATGGGAGATTTGTGTCCCAGATAATGGCAGCCGTCGAATCTGTAATCAAGATCGCTTGAACATTTGAGATGATGAGATTTTCTACCGGCTCACCTGGAGCGAGGGTTTCAAAGGTATTATCACCCGATACCGACGTATTACCTAACCCATCAGCGGCATTGATGCGAAAATGATAGATCGTGTCTTGCGTCAAACCTGTGAGCAATACCGAATGCGAAGTAACAAAAGCTCCATTACCATTAAATCCGAGTGCGTAGCTGGTATCGAGTGCGTGATAGAGTGCGGAGGTTGATGGCTCATACGTATCCCACATCACCATCGCCGTTGAGGTCGTGCTATTAACGAGGCGAAGAGT
>CALMET010000123.1 GCA_937863195.1 uncultured bacterium | reverse complement strand
CAAAAGTCGGGCTTCTGACTCCCAATCACGTTTGATAGCCTGACGGTATCGCCACCATGACACGACGAGAAATGGTGCAAAATAGGTCACTCGCAACAACCAATACAGATCAAAAATAATGATAAAATAGACCATCCATAACGGGCGAATGAACGAGAGGGTGAACGCCAATAGCAAAACCGTCCACGTTGTTGCACCTGGCAAGATCTGGTAGAACCGTTTTTTATTAAAGGTCATGCTTTCGGAAGAGTGATATTTGGCTCGGCGTCGTAGATGGGCGCTAGGTATTCTACCGCGTGCAGATTGCCGAATTCGAGTTTTTCTTGTGCCTTGGCAAGCGTTTCTTGATCCCCGTGGTATTCAAGTCCGACAAGGGGGACCTGCTTTAAGCGTGCGATTAAGTTCGCATCCAAAACGCCAATACGGATTGCGGAGAACGACCCAGGGCCTGCTACACAGAATACCCCTTCAAGCCCAAGAAGATAAGGAGCGATCTTAGGCAAGAGCTTTTGGCCACGTCCGGTAATGCTACGCAACTTCGCTCGCCCTCCTTTTTTCAAGAGGGCAAAGCGCAACACGCCGGACTCATGCGTATCAATATAAAGCCAAGACATAACTGCGTTAGACGGCCGTACGTTCGTGTAACTTGCTCACAATCACCGTCTGAGGTGATTCAAGAATGGCGTAGAGAAAACGATCCGTCATATCTTTGCGATAGCGGTACTCTTCATTGGTCATGACCGTAAAGTTAATTTCAAAACCTAATTGCTTTTCTGCATCTTGAACAAGGGCTTTTAATTTATTCATCGGTAAACGATCGGCGACCACAAAAAGATCAACCGGGGCTGAGCCCTGTTTACCCAAAAAGACGCCGTGTAGCGAAAGGTGGCGTACATCTCCGAGTTCGAGGATGGCTTGGTCAAGGCGTCCACCCAACATGACCTGCGCACGCAAAATAAGCGCCGTGATCTCGTTCAACAATTTAAAATTTGGATTAACGCGATAATACTTCTTTTTCGTTGCTGAAGATTTTTTGCCCTTCTCTAGCTTTTCTTCGGTGACGATCTCTTCGATCAGGCCCAGATCAACCAAATTCTTGATCTCACGACGGACGGCATTAATTTGTGTACTCACGCGACGCGTTAATTCGCGTACAAAAATCGCCTCATCTGGGTTGCGTAAAAAGAGGCTCAAGAGCTTTACGCGGGTACGAGAACCAAAAAGGTGTTCAAGCATACAATGAGCACAACTTTGCCCTACTTGGGACGCCTTGACAAGCTTGGGATAATCGCCCTGTTTTCGCTCGACGCATTGCTCGAGCCACCCTATACTCTTCTGTATATGGAGCAGACCATCCGCTTGGCAGAGATTGAAGTCAGCCGAGGCGCCGAACACGAGCGAATCGTTGGACTTTTTCGCTATCAAGACGAAAAACAAGGGACAAAAAGCCCACAATTGATCTTGATGGCCGATATTGCATCGTCCCTTTATGTCTATGAGCAGCTTTTGGATGCCCTCAATGATGCCGCCGAACGGGTCTATCGTCAGCTTTCAGCCACCAATACCGAGCCAATGTCGCGCTTTGAGAAGATTGTAAAGCGCCTAAATGACGCGGTAGGCAACTTTGTCGCCACCGAACCCTCTGAGATCAACTGGGGCCGGGTGAGTCTTTACGTTTTAGAGATCCATGACCAAGCACTTTGCGTGAGCGGTATTGGGCACCTAAGTAATGCCTTTTTACAAAAAGCCGCTGACGGCTATCGAACCTTTGATTTGTTTGGCTCGCTTGATGTCCCGTCGGTACCTGATACGAGCAAATTGTTTAGCGCCCTTGTCTGTGGCGACATGAAGCCTGGCGACGTCTTTTTTGCAGGTACCTCTAATTTTGAACGACTTCGTGGTGAGCTCGATCTCGTCAATCGCCTCAAGACACTCCCGCCCGTGAGTGCTGCGCTTGAAATCACCCAAGACCTCGAACGACGTAATCTTGACGAGGATTTTGCCGGCATCGTTGTTTCTTGTAGTGCTGCCACGCAGCGCCCAATAACAGGCCCTGCACCAAAACCAACGACAACCCCTCAGAGTGCACAATCAATGAACGAGCTCTATCGACGCGAAAAAGCCACTGAGCAACTTCTTTCACCGTCCGCAAACAATAAACTCACCGAATCAGACGAGCTCTCAGAGGAGCCATCTTCACGTCGTCCTTCGGCCGGGTTCAGCTTGGTCGCTATGCTTGCTGAATTCAAAAACACGCTCAAACAACGCAAACGCTCGCCGCTTAATGCCCTCGGCAAAGACCCGACGACCCTTGCCGGCATGCGCAATATGGGAGCCGGTCACGGCACATCGCTCTCTAAGTCACGTAAGCGCCAGTCAACCATTCTTGGCATCATTGTCATCTTACTCGTCGCTGCCGGGATCACTTGGAGGATTGTTAGCAAGAAACAAAAAGAAACCGCCGCCTGGAATACCCAATTCGAACAAGCTCAAGATCGCCGCACCCGCGCCGAGAGCTCGTTACTCTATGGCAACGAACAAGGTGCCCGTACGCTCTTGCTTGAAGCCCGCAATCTTTTGAGTGCCCTTGCCGAAAAAACACCCGACCAACAAACCAAGAAAAATACCCTCATTAAAGAGCTTGATGCCGTTGCCGTAAAAATCCGCCGCAACGTGGTCGTGACACCTACCCAACTTGCAAGCGCCTCTCTTGGCGCCCAAGCGGGTTCACTGCGTACGCCGTTTGTTTTGAACGGCAGCGTTTATATGGTTGATCAAAGTGCACAAAGCGTCGTTCGTGTTGATCCGGCACAAACAAACGTACAACGTTTTTCACTCCCAACAAGCACCACCGATATCGTTGCAGCTTTTGGCGGGACGACGAATGGCTTTCTCGTCTCTGCGACAGGTAGCCTGCTCTCGCTAAATCCGACGACAGGCAATGTGATTAGCGCCGGATCCGTGAGTACTTCAAGCTTGGCGGCTATCACCATTTACAACCGACGCCTTTATGCGCTGAACCCAACTAATGGCACCATCACCCGCCATGAGGCGAGCGGCGCTGGTTTTGGTACGGGTACCAATTACATCCAACAAACATCGACCCCACTTATCGATACTTCGGGTATCGCTATCGATGCATCTGTCTTTGTCGCGTGGCGTGATGGCAAACTTAAGCGTTACCTTTCAGGCGCTGAAGAATCTTGGTCAGTTGGCGCTGTTGACCCTGCCGTATCATCTATCAGCTCTATTTGGACAGATGCCGCCGAACATGACCGCATCGTCGCAACGGATCCACAAGGCAAGCGCATTCTGGTCTGGCGCAAATCAGATGGCGCATTAATTGCACAGCTCACGTCACCAAGCTTTCAAGGACCGACCTTTGTCACCGGTGACGGCGCAAAGAAAAAGCTCTACGTGATCGATAACAATACGCTGTGGCAAATTGATCTTCCATAAAAAAGAAAAAAGCATTATACTGAGAGCAAGTTCAAAAGACTTGCTCTTTATGGCCATCAAAAAAACCACGCGCAAACCACGCGCTATCGCGGCAAAATCTACCGCTCTTCGCCCCGTCACAAAAACAAAACACGAACCACAAGGTCATCACCTTGCGGCGTGGTTTGCACTTTGGGCAATGTACGTCTGTGTTCTGATTGTCTCCATCGCCTTCTTAACCCGCGTCGACTGGAAGTGGCTCACCGCCTATGCCTACGAACAAACGCATCAAGAAGAGATCACACAAGAACAGCTCGTGGACGCCCTCGATAAGGCCACGTGTGAAATGGCTGCCGCCGCAACCGCTGCCTCAACATCAACTTGCACAGCACTCGGATTCATCGCCGCTCCAACAGCAACTTCGACCAGTTCTACACGCTAAGACCTTGATCAAACAAAAAAACCCTCGACGCTCGGTCGGGGGATTTTTTTGATAGTACATTTTTCTTATCGACACTCTTGCCCCCCGGTCACAATCTCATAATAACCCTCAATATTCATCTCACCACTTGGATAGCTTGGTGAGAGATTAAGTGAAGAAAGGTCGGTCATTTCAGGAATCTCATCACCGAAGACATAGTCACCGTATGAAGTATCAGGGAGATCATGAACGAGCTTTGCCCATTGTGAACTAAACATTGCTGTTGCTGAAGCCTCATCTTTAATTGGACGAAGAAGTCTACCAGCTTGCACAATATAGACGCGTGGATTCGTTGGGAACTTCACGAGGTTTAACCCTGGGCGATAAGTCACGTTTGATCCGAGTGGGTATTTAACGAGCGTGGCCTTATCGGTTATGACGACCTTGCTAAAGTCACAATACCACGAGTTAAAGACGGACTCATTTGGAATGATATGTCGCTTTTTATCAGCGCCAATATAGTACACCGTGCTATCTTCTTGTGTCTCAGGATTACGGTCATCGGTGAGCTTCACAAGCATATGAATCTTGGTCTCTTTTACGATAGGTGTTGTAGGTGCCGTTGGCTCAACCGGTTCGATTGGTGGATAGGTACCGGTACGAGGGTCGATCGATGGTAATCCCCCACCTCCACCACCGCCAGTCGGCGGTGCGACTGGCGCTTGGCTCATCATGACCTCAAAGACGCTGATCTCAGAGAGTGTGGCCGGCGTTGATGTGGTTGGATAGATCCCATTGTTGAAGGCCGTAATCGTGAAGGGATTATAGTCACCACTCGTGAGTGCGATGGAGCTCGGAGTCATGAGATAAGCCAAGGTCTCGACTTCTGGTGTGAGACCAAGGGCATTGGTTGTCGCGTTGATATTGGTGAGACCGTTGCTGGACAAGAATTGAACGCCAACGCCATCAAGAGGCGTTAATAACGGATCAACAACACGAACCGAGGCGTCGTAGAAGACGCGCACCGTACCATCATCAATGACGGACATGGTACGAGTGAACAGCGCATTCACGAGGTCGTTAGTACCACCTGAAGTATTACTCACAATATCTTGCGTGATATTCGTATCAAAAATGGTGTCTTCGATTGAATTGCCCGTAGCGCCATTTACATACAAAACGCCAACATCATTATTGCCGATGAAGAGATTCTCAAAGGTATTGTTATTGGCATTATCGAGTTTAAGGCCGGCTGAGTTGTAGCTACGAGTAAAGACTGACGAGCCCACAAGCGTTGGTGGATTGGTCATGCCGGCCGCGAGCGTGATGCCTTGATTATCAAGGTTTGTTGAGCTGA
>CALMET010000122.1 GCA_937863195.1 uncultured bacterium | reverse complement strand
CAGTTGTTTTTGTTTTGAGATCGCATGCTTTGGCGAAGGTGGCGGCATTTGGCCCCATGATTTCATGAATGGCGATCACGTTTTGTAACGTTGTGCTTTCAACGGTTACTGGACCTCCTTCATAGATCGGTTGTTTGATTTCTGTCCAGAGTTTTTCTACTGAGGCTGAGTAGGCAGAATCTTCAAAAAGTTTTTTTGCAAATGGACCGATGGTTTTTTCCCAATCAGCAATGATCGCTGCTTTCATCTCGGGATTACGCATTGCCGCCTCACGAACGGTGGTAAAATCAGTGGCTGACAAGCTATCAAACGTCATAAGACCGGCAAGTTCTTCAGGGGAGCGCTGTTCTTCGTTGTTCTCGTTTGAGCTCTCTGTGATAGATACGAGCTCGTTCTTCAGCTCTTCTTTTGCATTGGCAAGCTCACCAACAAAATCCTGATTAAAAATATCCTCGCCAACGAGATCTTTTAATTCACTCGATTGTTGCTCGATAGCTTTTTCTGCTTGCGATAAGACTTCTTGTGAGAGTTCTTGTGGACTCCTCTCGTGTTTATTCACCTCAATTGAAGCGATCCCTTGTTCGCGATGGTTTGTTGTTTCTAGGTTCATACGTTTTTCTTATGGTCTTCGGCCTTGCGTTTTATGCTCTCGAGTTTTTCACAAAAAGTGATCCAGGCGAGCTTTATTTGCTCAGCGTGCTGCTCGTGTTTTTCTCGTTGCTGTATGTGTGCGAGAAATGGGTTTGGCATGGTCATAGTTTTTTGCGTAATTGGTCGAGTTTCTTTGATGCCTCGCTCTGCTCGTTCTGGCCAGCTTCTTGAACAGCTTTCTTCTTTATCGATGCGAGCCTATCTTGAAAATGTTTCCAGGCGGCTTTGATGCGTTGTTCGGAGGGCGTCATAATCGCTACTTATGATACTCCTTGCCCTTCAATATCGTAAGCGCGCGATAAAGTTGTTCGAGTAAAACGATGCGTGCGAGTGCGTGCGGCATGGTCATCGGTGAAAGTGAGAGTGAGATATCCGCGCGTTGTTTGACGCGTTCGGCGAGGCCCCAGGATCCGCCAATCAAGAAGGTGATTGGGCGGGCGCCAGACTCTGACCATTTTTCGATCGCTTTAGAAAACATAGTGCTATCAAGGGTCTTGGCGTGCTCGTCCAAACAAACCACGAAACTGTTGTTGGGGATAAGTTTCAAAAGCTCGGTCGCTTCGTTTTCTTTCGTGCGGGTCAGATCGGGTTTAGCCGACCCCGAATGGCCCTCTTTGCCTTCAAAGAGCGTAGGTGTTGAAAAGGCTTGCAAACGCTTGAGATATTGCGCCTCGGCAGCCTCTTGCCAGGGCTCCTGGAGGGTACCAATGGCACGTATTTGGAAGGAGGGTTTCATAATAGGAGTTTTGCCGATTTACCCTCTCTTGACAATGTCTCCTGAACTCTGTAAATTACCGCCACATTCAATTGACCACGTCCCACGAATTCAGCCCCGGCTGATTGGCGAAAGGGACCTCTGGAGAACCACAGTCACGAACGCCAAACGGCGCTCAAACTCTCTCGGCCAAACAAGGCCACGGATAGCCAAGACCACGGATCTCTATGAGACCGATCTTTGCACCCCGCCAAGCTCTTTTTTATCCCCTCAAGT
>CALMET010000121.1 GCA_937863195.1 uncultured bacterium | reverse complement strand
TGGTATCGAGTCCGTGATAGAGTGCGGTTGTTGATGGCTCATTCGTATCCCACATCACCATCGCCGTTGAGGTCGTGATATTAACGACGCGAATATTTGTGATCACCGGACCCAAAACATCGCCACAAGCGAGACCCACACATCCGCCTCCACCACCACCTCCGCCGCCTGGCGTTGAATTGTTCACCGTAGCGGTAACACCAATAACATCGTTATTGGTTGGGTCGCCAAAAGGAATTTCAATGACGCCGGTATCACCAAAGGTGCCTGCGATCCAAAGATTGCGCGGGTCGCCACCCGTGCCAGGGCCCGGATTGATGATTTGGTTGGCGCCACCTGCGTTTAACCCGATACGAATAATCACAATGTCCGTCGCAGCGATCTCACCGAGAACGGCATCCGTTGGGGCGGTGAGAGTGATCGTTTGCCCAGAGACGGATGCGCCCCAGGTGCCAGCAGCGGCAGCAGCACCAATCACTTCACTATTTTCTAACCCCGTAATCGCACCATGAAAGAGATCGATATCAGCAGGGGTGATGAGCGATACATCAAAGTCAGACGCAAATTGAAGCGTGATGGTATCGGTTGGCGCGTCCACACCGCTCGGCGTAACAAAGCGAATCTCATGATCTGAGCCAACATTTGGCGCCTGGCGCGTCATGATATCGCTTCGACCCGTGAGCGGAGCAGCAAAAGCGGGCAATGCGGTCGTTGCCGTCACTACCAATAACAGAAGGGCGCTCAAAAAAGAGCGAAAGAAGGTGTATTTCATATCGGGTAACCATCAGTAAGGACTCCTCTGAATCCACACTGATCGTCACCAGATCACACGGCGCGCTGAAGCCGCTTCGTCCACCAACCCATCAGTAACAATACTGATAGGACAATACCAACCAAAACCAAAGTAACTTTTGGTACGACCGTAAACGATGCCTCGATCGGCTTATCATAACCCTCTAAACGCATCACTGCTTTATAAGGACCAATCGCGAGACCGCTCCACTCTTGCTTCAACTGTTCAATGATATTTTTTGTTGGACGCAAATCTCCAAACCCAATCGTATACGATCGGGCGCTTTTTGGGAGGATACGCACTGCCTGAGGATTAAGCGGCACGGTTTTTGTGACACCAAAAACCGAATGTACTTCAACGGTACCGCTCGGACTCCCGAAGGTGGTCCCCTGATTTTCTACACGAATATCAAACGCATTACCCAGAGTTGAAACTGTTGAAAAGACCGGGGTAAAAGAGACATTCGTCCACTCTACTCGCGAATCACCTAACACATTGATAAAAAAGAGCACGCCGATTCTTTGTCTATTCGTCACACCGGATTCAGCCGAAGCCCGTTCACTCACAAACAAGGCGACATGATAACTACCCGGGGCCACATTCTCTGGCACACGCACAGAAACTGGTAAACGACGGTTTTCTCCAGGTTGCAACGTGATCGAAGCGTCGGTGATAAACCATTCAGACGCACCTTCTTTGCCAATAAACTGTGGCTGGCCTTGTTCACCGCTTGAAATAAAGGATTCAGTTGCAAGATCAAACGTTTGATACATCGCCGCATTATTACCAACCATAATCTGCACGGTTGTGGCTGAATTCGCCTCTAAAGCGATATCAAGCAAAGCCGGCCCGGCCGTAAGCGCTCGCCCATCAGATGGAAACAACAATACCGCCACAATGGCGGTAAGCAATCCAATGAATGAGCGAGAACAAAACATAATTAGTAGTTAGCGACGAGGGTATAGTACGTATCTTGAGAATACGCCCCGTTCGCCGTTGATGTTGCTACCGAGAGCTTATAAGAAAAACCAAGTCTATCACCAATACCGCCTGTTGCAGCGCCATTTGTTTGAACAAGTCGCATCGTTGTCGTCACACCGAGATCAGTACCCGGATTAACCGCCCCAGGTCCAGTAATGCTTGCACCAAACTCTTCAGACCCAAGCGTCACCGCACCATCAAGCACTTCTGGGATCGTATTCAAACCGCTTTGCATCAAATGATTGCC
>CALMET010000120.1 GCA_937863195.1 uncultured bacterium | reverse complement strand
TTAATTGACCAGCAGAACCAAAATTCTCACCAACAACCTCAACTGCCGTTCCAACGGGACCAGACGATGGTCTCAATGCACAGATACCTGGCGTTGGCGTACCTGTTTGTACCGCAAAATTTGCCGGCGCAGAGACTTGTGCGTCTGCACGTTCAACCGTAATCGTAAATGGACCAGGAGCAACCGCTTCATTACCAATACCTGCGCTAACATTTTGCGGGACCTTTACCGTGACAGCCGAATCCGACCAAAAGCCCGTCCCACAGGCTGCAGGAAAACTCGTATCTGCAATGCCGGTTGCACCATCCGCGCGTCTAAAGGTCACACGACCCACCGTTGCGCCAAAATTCGAACCCTGCAACGTAATATACTGACCTACGGCACCACGGTCAGGCGAGATGCTATTAATCTGAGGTGCCGCACTTGGTGTGCGCGTATCAATTCTGAAATTTAACTGATTTGAAGAAATGTTATTTGAAATGACCGATACCAGATAATTCGCCGGCGTGTAGACTGGCGTGTTTAAAACGATATTCGTATCTGACCATGTTTGTACGGTGGACGCTTCGCGATCAGCAAAAAGCACACGGCCTGCCGTTGAACCAAATCCAACACCACGAATCTCGATACGATCACCGCTAAAACCTGAGCTTGGCGCAATCTGACAGATCGCCGGATGAGCCACATCATTCAGAACAAACGGATCTATCACGATTCCGTTCGCATCGGTTGAGCTATCAATGAGGTTATTGGTTGCATGCTGAACCTCAATCGCCCCCGTGACGGCACCCGCAGGGACTTCAACGAGAATCGTATTGTTCGTCCATGTGGCAATACCAGTAGCGAGACAGGCTTGCGCTGGTTGAGCGACAACGCCATTTGCAAAACGCACCGTACCAGGCGAAGCGCCAAAACCACGACCGCTTACCGTTACGATAGTACCTGGACGTCCATCAGCGGGTGAAAAACCCGTAATAAGCGGCGCATCGACACAAAGATTATTAACACAAGCACCAGACGCACACTCACTTGCGTTAGTACAAGAAGAACCTGAACATGCCCCACAAGAACCGCCACAATCAACGGCCGTTTCGTCACCACTCAATTGACCATCAGCGCAATGTGCTGGACGAATGGTAATGGTTACCGAATTTGATTCGGTATTATTCGAATCAAGGTCATAGGCACGAACAGAAACACGATGACTACCAGCAGAAAGTGCCGCCGAACTCACCAAACCCGAGACATTGACCTGAGTACCCGTTGCCCCATTCACTGGCGTTGCCGTACCTACATTGACGCCGTCAATCAAAATCCCTGCCATAGACACCCCCGAATCATCATTTATGGTTGCTGAAACGGTCAGTTGGTCACCACTGATAATACTGGCACCGTTTTGAGGCGCGGTAAGTGTTACTGTCGGTGACTGCGTATCAACGAGTGAACCGGTTTGAAATGTTCCGGTACATGCTGGGGCAAATCCGCCACACGAAATAGCTTGGCCGGACACCGATTTTGTCCCTCCCCCAACACGGATCGTGTATTCTGTGTCTGCTTCAAAACATTTGCGAGTTTCGTTTGGCGCAGGGCAATTTGCCTCTGGGACAAAGGTTGCGACCGAACCGATAAGCGACCAAGTACCAGCGACAGCGCTCTGATCCGAAGCAAGCAATACCTGCAATTCAGCCCCCGCTGGATCAACATCGCGCGAGAAAACAACGCGAGCTTCAACATTACGCAAAGGCACTGAGCCTGTTGGCGTCATTGAGCGCACTTGAAATGACTGGCTCGTCCCTCCCCCGCCTAAGCCTCCGCCTGGACCTGTTGGACCAGTACCGCCATTACCCCCATTGCCACCCGTCGCTGAGAGCAACGAATTAATTACCAAAGACGTGATGCCCCACGCGGATAAAATTATCACCAAGCCAATCATGGCATTGGTCAACATGCGTTTTGCTTTACTGATTTTTTCAGCGTCTCCGCCTGACGTCATCCAGGTAAAGCCAGCATAGAGAACGATAACAACCAAAATAATGCCGATTAAACCAAGCGTGACATTAATGATACGCGCAGCGATGGTTCGCGGATCGGTCCCAGACAGCCTTACGGTTTGACCGACCTCGTTGAGGCCGAGCGTATCTTGGGTTTGCGCCAGCACGGCTGGAGCAAAAACGGCAAGAGCCGTCATCAGTATGATGGCGGCGAGCGGGGCGATCAAGCCCAGTAAGCGTTTGTTTTTCATGGAAAATTACGGAAGTCTTGTAGGAGCAGCACACCCACCAGCCTGCGGACGACCATCACAGCAATTCGGATTTGTTGTGTTCGCGGCACAACTCACTGAAGCTGCTGGTACATAACAGTTCTGATAGATATTTTGGATGCCAGAATTGAGCACAGGCTGATAGACCGGCACAACCGCCGTCGATCCCGTACCGGTGGCCGAGACGAAAAGACGGTGATCTATCGAGACCTTTCCCTGCGTTGCTGTATCGCCTGCGCCAGCCACAGACCCGCCGACCGTTAGGGGTTCATAGGATGCCGTCCACCAGAATGTATCAGCCATGCGAGCGGGCTCATTTGTTTGCATGACGACCTCGTCACTGTTGACCGATGACGCGCGCAAAGGCGAATTAAACGTCGCATCAATCTTGGCATCTACCGAGAGATTGCTTGAATTGGCGGCGTCACCAGCACGCGGATTCGTTGATTGAATAACAGGTGGTTCAAGATTAGGACGATCGGTTGTTTGAAAGGTCCAACCATAATCATCATTACCCGTAACAGCGTCGCTCTCTGAGCCCTGGGCTTGATTATCACCGTTACCGTCAAGCGAATTACCAGCTAAATCAACGATACCGTCATACAGCGAACCAGACACGGCCGCCATCGGCGGGTTGTCGCTCAACGTTGCGGCTTTTGCGACAACGGCGATCGCAGAACTCACCGGTAAACAATAAATGGTCGCTCCGCAAGAATTGATACCGCAACTTTGATCGGTGACAAATTCAAGCGTGCGATATTGGTTTGAAAGCTTGAAGGATCCGTTTGGACGGGTGCTGCCACCAGCTGTCACTTGGACATTGGTGAAACCTGACCCATTACTGAACATACCTGAAGCCGAGACAGGGTCTACCGCTTCATTGAACTGCATTTGGACGATCACGTTTGGTGCATAAGAACCACCGTCATTTGGGATAACGGACGTCACGCGTGGCGGCGTATTATCCACAAGGGTTGAGACCTGAAACTGCCAGCGATATCCTGAAGAAAAGCTGCCACCAAAAGCTGCTGAATTATCTTCGAGGCGCAAGCCGTTTAAACCACCGACAAATTCAACCGTATAGTCGGTGTCGGTTGTTGGGCTGCCGA
>CALMET010000119.1 GCA_937863195.1 uncultured bacterium | reverse complement strand
GAATATGCCAGTTGGGGAACCCACTGTCTAATCTCTTTTTTAACGAAAAAACCGCACCAGGAGGGCGCGGCTCATATTTCCGTTAATATCAGTCGGGTGGCCCGACGAAGAGAAACCATTCTCCCATACCCCACGTGAATCTGAGAGATTCAGCTCCGAACCGATACTCTGGCTTGTTCTCGGCCGGAGCCGAAGGCACCACCAAATACGGAACAAGCGGATTACTACTGAGGCTCGTCATAGAACCTAGAAGAACGATGTCTCGCTTGATTTCGGTAGCGCGGCCTTCACGCAGCTCGCTAAACCACCACTTGAGATAGGCGCAGCCTTGGCTCAGGGTCGCGGGGTAAAACCCGATATCCAAGAACTCCTTGAGGATATCGCCACTTTGAATCGCTGCTTCTTTGTACCGCTTAGCGAGAAACTTCAGTGGGCGACCACTCTGTTCGAATGGCTGCAATGGCCTATCCAACCAAGAACTCACCGAAACATCTTCGCCGACACCCGCGGCAAAGCAGCTAGCAATCTCTGCGGGAGACAAAACTCGTGCCGCCTGGGTCATCATGGTGACGGTGTCGTAACGATGAGAAAGCCCCTTGAAGGCGTAGGCGATCTCTTTTGCCGCCATCGGGTGACCAAGCATACGCTGTGCCTCGGTTGCCGAGACCCCGATTTGGCAAAGCGAATCAAAAAGCGTTTTGTCGGCAAGCTCTTTGCCTTGGCCTCTGCGTGACATCATCTACCGAACCTTGTTGAAAGAAAGGACGAAAAAACCCTAGTCCATAATTCAATATAGGTCAACAGACGAACCCTCTGTCTAAATATTGTTTTTTAGATAGACATCTCCCTTTAAAGGGAGAACGCCCAACCAAAAAACAGAAAATAATGCGGGCAAGAGGGTTCCTATTTTCTCAACTCCTCCATCAATCTCAAATAAAATCGCAAATTCATCATGGTGGCGAGGCGTTGGCCGAGCATTTCGTCGACGGTAAATAGGTGACGTAAATAGCCCATCGTATAACGTGAAAGCTCTTCGTCTGCTGGCGTGCGAACATCATCTTTAGCGACGAGAGACTGAGTGGAGGTCTTCCACTTCGCATTATGAATATTGGCGACTTCGTAAAAATCACACTGAGTCAAATTTGTACTCTTTGGTAAATAGACCGATCCATGGCGGGCATTACGCGTTGGAAGAACACAATCAAACATATCAATACCGCGAGCGGTATAACCGACAATCTCATGTGGCTGTGCACCACCCATAAAATAACGCGGCTTATCTTTTGGTAAAATCGGATCAAGCGCTTCGAGAACTTTGCACGCTTCTTCAAACGGTTCGCCGACAGAAAGTCCGCCGATGGCATAACCATCAAAACCAATTTCCATTAATTCTTTGGCACTGCGGATGCGTAGCTCGATATCAGTACCGCCCTGAATGATACCGAAGAGTTTTGCGTTAGGATTCACCGACCCTTCGCGGGTTTTTTCGAATTGTTCTTTTGAACGCTTCGCCCAGCGCGTGGTGAGTTCGAGCGCATTCACAAGCTTC
>CALMET010000118.1 GCA_937863195.1 uncultured bacterium | reverse complement strand
CGTCCGGCAGTCAAGGGCTAAGGGGGCGACATGGAACTCAAGGTAATTAATCAGCAAGGTCAGGAAGCGGCAAAATTGCAGGCTTCTGATGTGCTATTCGGTCGTGACTTCAATGAAGCGCTGGTTCATCAGATCGTTGTTGCTTATCAAGCAAATGCACGTTCTGGTGATCGCCAGCAGAAAGATCGTTCCGAAGTTCGTCATACCACGACCAAGCCGTGGCGCCAAAAAGGTACGGGCCGCGCTCGTGCTGGTAGTAATGGCAGCCCGTTGTGGCGTGGAGGCGGTCGGATTTTTCCAAATTCGCCAGAAGAGAATTTTAGCCAGAAGGTTAACAAGAAGATGTTCCGTGCCGGTATGGCATCGATACTCTCCGAGTTGGCTCGTCAGGATCGCCTGCTTGTCGTCGACGATTTGTCGATCGATGCGCCAAAGACCAAGCTCTTTATGCAAAAGCTAAAAGACATGGGTCTTGAGGGTAATCTTCTGGTCATTACGGATGCGCTTAACGAGAATCTCTATCTCTCGTCACGCAATCTGCCCAACGTTCTTGTGCTTGAAGCTCAAGAGGCTGATCCCGTTTCCCTGGTGCGTTTTGCCAAGGTTTTGGTCACCAAGAACGCAGTGGCCAAGTTCGAGGAGATGTGGGGATGAACCAGCAACGTCTGATGCAGGTGCTGTTGGCACCGCAAATCTCAGAGAAGGCTACCTATATTGCCGACAAGTATGAGCAAGTTGTTTTTCGTGTTGCCTCCGATGCTACCAAGCCGGAAATCAAGGCGGCCGTTGAATTATTGTTCAAGGTTGACGTGGAGTCCGTTCAGGTCGCCAATGTCAAGGGCAAGGTTAAGCGTTTCAAGGGTTCGGTTGGTCGTCGCAAGGGCTGGAAAAAGGCCTATGTGAGCCTGAAGCCGGGTCAAGAAATTAATTTTGTTGAAGGGGGGAATGCTTAATGGCGCTCGTTAAAGTCAAACCGACTTCCCCCGGCCGTCGTGCCGTTGTTCAGGTCGTAAACGCGAATCTGCATAAAGGCAAGCCGTATGCGCCCTTGGTTGAGTCCAAGAATAGCAAGGCTGGCCGGAATCATAACGGTCACATTACGGTTCGCCATCAAGGTGGTGGTCACAAGCAGTCCTATCGTGTAATCGATTTCAAGCGCGACAAAGATGGCGTTCCTGCCAAAGTTGAGCGTCTGGAATATGATCCGAATCGTACGGCAAATATTGCTCTGCTTTGTTATGCAGATGGTGAGCGTCGTTACATTATTGCCAACAAAGGTATGGTTGTTGGTCAGCCGCTCATGAGTGGTTCGGAAGCTCCAATCAAGTCGGGTAATGCACTGCCGATCCGCAATATTCCGGTCGGTACGACTATCTGCTGCGTTGAAATGATGCCTGGCAAGGGTGCGCAACTTGCGCGTTCGGCCGGAACATCAGCTCAGTTGCTGGCCCGTGAAGGTGTTTATGCTCAGATTCGTCTGCGCTCCGGCGAGGTGCGTCGCGTTCATGTTGAATGCCGCGCTACCGTTGGTGAGGTAGGCAATGAAGAGAATAACCTGCGCAAGATTGGTAAAGCTGGTGCAAATCGCTGGCGTGGTATTCGCCCGACAGTTCGTGGTGTTGCCATGAATCCATGTGATCACCCGCACGGTGGTGGCGAAGGTCGTACCGGCGAAGGTCGCGTACCAGTTAATCCATGGGGCCAGCCGACCAAGGGCTATCGTACTCGCAGCAACAAGCGTACGGATAGCATGATCGTGCAGCGTCGTCATAAGCGTTAAGGGGTAGGAAATGGGACGTTCTCTTAAAAAGGGCCCGTTTATCGATGCGCATCTGCTCGACAAAGTCGAAGCAGTTCGTGCAAATAACGATAAGCGCCCGATCAAGACATGGTCACGTCGCTCAACGATCCTCCCCGATTTTATCGGTCTGACGATCGCTGTTCACAATGGCAAGCAGCATATTCCGGTGTTTGTTACCGAAAATATGGTCGGTCACAAGCTGGGCGAATTTTCGCTGACCCGTACGTTTAAGGGTCACACCGCCGGCAAAAAGGCCAAGAAGTAAGGAGCTGACATGGAAACTCGTGCAAGTCTGCGAGGCGTACGCCTCTCTGAGCAAAAAGGTCGCCTAGTGGCGGATCTGGTACGTGGAAAGCCGGTTGGTCAGGCTCTAAACATTCTGGCTTTTTGCCCTAAAAAGGGTGCCGGTATCGTCAAAAAAGTGCTGGAGTCGGCAATTGCCAACGCTGAGCACAACGATGGTGCTGATATTGACGAATTGACGGTTAAAACCATCTACGTCGAAAAGGGCATGGTGTTGAAGCGTTTTACCGCCCGCGCCAAGGGTCGTGGCAATCGGATCGTTAAGCCGACATGTCATATCTATCTGACCGTTGGTAACTAAGGAAAAGCCATGGGACAGAAAATTCATCCGACTGGCTTTCGCCTGGCAGTCACCAAAAACTGGAGTTCGCGCTGGTATGCCAACAGCAAAGACTTTCCTGGGATGCTTCACGAAGATGTCAAAGTCCGTGAGTATCTGAAACGCAAATTGGCGCATGCCTCTGTTGGTCGTGTATTGATTGAGCGTCCGGCTAAAAACGCCCGTGTTACCGTATACTCTGCCCGTCCGGGTGTGGTTATTGGTAAAAAGGGCGAGGACATCGAACAGCTTCGTTCCGATCTTCAGCGCATCATGGGCGTTCCTGTCCATGTCTCGATTGAAGAGATTCGCAAGCCGGAGCTGGATGCACAGTTGATCGCTGATTCGATTGCTCAGCAGCTCGAAAAACGCATTATGTTCCGCCGTGCAATGAAACGTGCGATGCAAAACGCCATGCGTCTTGGTGCCAAAGGCATCAAGGTGATGAGTTCAGGGCGTCTGAATGGTGCGGAAATCGCTCGTCGCGAATGGTATCGTGAAGGTCGTGTGCCTTTGCATACTCTTCGTGCTGACATTGATTATGCAACCTCTGAGGCGCTGACCACGTACGGCATTATTGGTATCAAGGTCTGGGTTTACAAGGGTGATATGCTGGATCGCAACGAGCAGGCTGAAGTTGTTGAGCCGGCAGCTGATGATCGTCGCCCGCGTCGTGCTCCGGGTAAGCCGGAGGGTGACAAGCCCCGTACGCGTACCGTTAAAAAATCCGACGGTCCTGCTGATGGC
>CALMET010000117.1 GCA_937863195.1 uncultured bacterium | reverse complement strand
TTTACCGCAATGCCAAGGGACTGCTTTTTCCAACGCAGTATGATGAGGTCTTTGGGCTCGTCATGATCGAGGCCATGTCATGCGGGACACCCGTCATCGGCTGGAACAAAGGCTCCGTCCCAGAAGTCATTCAAGACGGCGAGACGGGATATCTCGTTTCATCCATCGAAGAGATGACCGAAGCTATTCAGAATATTGATAAAATCGATCGCAAAGCCTGCCGTAAGCGCGTTGAAGAATTATTCAGCGTAGAAAAAATGGTTCGTGGTTACCTTCGTGTCTAT
Organism: uncultured bacterium; assembly: GCA_937863195.1. Next base: position 3,118 of record CALMET010000117.1, on the reverse strand, counting down.
GAACGCATCATCGCGGATTGGAAACGCGAACGCGCTCCGAAGCAATAACACATTAAAACCCCCACTCTCGCGAGCGGGGGTTTTTCGTTCGCTGAGCGAACGTTCAGAGATGCGGAGGAAGGAAGTCCGAGAGAATGTCGTCGAGTGTGGCGAGTCCAGCAAGAAAGCCAAAGACCTGGTCAGAGCACGTGACATTCTTAGGGGCGAGCAGGCAACCCCCAGACTCGGTCATCTGACCACGCATTTCGGCGCCACGAATGCCGAGCGCGAGCTGCTGTTTGTTCTCGTAGAGCGAGTAGAAGTCTTCTTCGCCGATATTGGCACCGATCGGCACGACCTTTGAGAATACTTCGCGCATCGAATGCTCGATATCACGATGTTCGCCTCGCCCCAAAAACATCAGATGGTCGACAGCCTGAGCTGAGAGCTCGGCCTTGATGGTAAAGGCGCCCTGACGATAGTCGTACGAGAGGTCAACCTCGAGGCGTTGCTTGCAGAACGACTTCGCCTTTTCGTTCGGGACGTTCAGCGCCGTGAAGACGGCATCGAGCGTGTAGACGGTCTGCGCGTGAGCGGCGAAATACGCTTCGAGATCGTCATCTTCGCTCCAGGCTGGCATGTCGATGATCCAGCATTCGGCTGCGTCGTCCAGAGTCTCGATACGCAGACAAGAGCCGTAGCCCCAAGACACGCCGTCGCGGTACGGGATGAATTCTCCCAACGCACGGACGTCATTAGCATTGGTCACAGGCCCGCGATTACGAAAGGCGATAGAAATCACCTCTGGAGCCACAGATCGAGCAAAGCCCCGGTCAACCTTGATAGACAACGCCGTCTTCTCAAGAAAGAGAGCATACTGCAGCGTGCGTTCTTCGGTGGCGATTCGTAGCATCCGTAACTCCTCTGTTATAGGTACCGACGCCAGCATTTCATATTTAAATAGTCATGTCAATCATCCAAAGCAAAAACCCCGCAGATGGCGGGGCTTCAGCATTTGGAGAGCCTAGTGAGGCTCGTAGATGGTGGCATTTTGAGGGCGCGTGTCTCGATCGAGTACCGTGATGCTGGCATTACCCAGTCTGTACTTTCTGAGAGCCTCCTCCCAGCGAATACCATAGTACGTGGCCATGATCATGAGACCAGTGATCGCGTGTGTGACGAGCAATACGCTTTCACCTGCATGATTGATCCTCGTATAGTCGAGTATTTTCTGCCCCCGCTCAATGACTTGGGGAAATGTCTCTCCGCCCTTTGGCGCGAGAATAAAGCGACGGTTATCGTGCCCGAGTATCATATCACCAGCCGTCTTGGCCCCGATGGACTCCTTGCGCATACCGGTAATATCACCAAGATCACGTTCTTTCAAACTTGACTTGATCATCGCGGATGGCAGAAAGAGCTTTGTCGTAATGATTTCAGCGGTCGCTACTGCACGCACTTGATTTGAAGTATAGGTGACACTGGGGCGTATCCCCTGTCTTGCAAAGTAAGCCGCTGTCGACTCAACTTGTGCGATGCCACGGGCCGTGAGTCTTGCTTCTCGACGGCCGCCGACAATGCCATTGGCATTATCTTCGCTTTCACCATGCCGTACGAGATAGATAATCACGGGCACCTCCATTGTTAAAGGACCTCTACACCCTATCGTGAACCACCAAAACAGGCAAATAGCCTCCAAAAAAGCCCTCCCGTCTGATATGCTCCTATCATGAAAATTTTTCTCTTTACGCTCACGCTCTTGTTGATCTATGTAGCGATCGAGTACCTCAAAACGAGCAACCTGATCCGTATTGGCGAGGCACTGGCACGTACTGCCGTCCCCTTTTCACGCGACCTAAACCTTAGTGATGAACGCATTCTCGTTATCGGCGACAGCACCGCCGTTGGCACAGGCGCATCCTCACCAGAAACTTCGCTCGCTGGCTTATTGGGCAAGCGCTATCCAAATGCCGCCATCGACAATCTTGGCGTGAACGGCGCAAAAATCGCCGACGTAAAAGAACAATTCAAAACCCTTAAAGGCAAACGCTATAGTCTCATCGAGATCCACATTGGAGGCAATGACATCGTACGCCATACCGACTTGGCCGACGTAGAAGAAGACTTAAGAGAAGTTCTTGTTATGGCAAATACCCTTTCAGACCAAGTGATACTTGTCTCCTGTGGTAATGTTGGGACTTCGGTTCTTTTTCCCTATCCTTCTCGATGGGCGTTTACCAAACGCACGAGAGAGGTGCGCGAAATTTTTATCAAACTCTCACAAGAGCTCGCGGTAGACTATGTCGACCTCTTTCACGAAGCCGCTGAAGATCCGTTTGCAAAAGATCCAAATAAATACTACGCCGAAGATCTCTTTCATCCGAGTGATGAGGGCTATCAGTTTTGGTTTGATCAGATTCAGATCTTCTATCCCCCAAAACTTTCGTAAACAGGGCTATTTCTTTTCGTAAAGATCTACGGCTTTTTTACCAACCATCAAGGCCAAGCCACCGCCTGGCACAAAGTTCGCGACTTCTTTGCCAAACTCAAACAATTCATCATTTGAAAACGATTTGCGCATGCGTTCGGTGATCTTATTTGGCTGCGGCAATAATTCACCCGTTGCGCCGTCAAAAGAAACCGTGACGCGTTTGTCTTTTGACTTCCAATGAAATTCAAAGGTGTAGATTGGGACAAAGTACAAGGCCAATTCAGTAATACCAATTTGCTCGTCGAGAATCTGATCAGCTTGAATGGGCTTAATAAGTTCGTTCACAACTTTGCGTACCAAAAACGCCGGCTTCGCATCCATCGCGACAATCGCCGTGCCGTCGCTCGTTAGTTCGTCAGTAGAAGCAATTTGCTTCACCGGATATTTCAAATACTTCACGAAGTCACCCTGTGAACCATCTTTGGCATTCACGATTACTTCTTCACGATGCTCTTCGACGCAACGCTCGACACCTTCAATCTCAAAATACTTTTGCGAGGATGTTTGAAAGGACGTCCCCAACGCTTCAACGTCTTGCACGACAGATTCAACCGGCACCTTAAAAGATTTGCGGCGTTTATACTCAAAACGTGACTTTCCTAAGACATGCCAAAAAGCGTCGTAATGCTTTTCTTCATACGCGATATC